>CACYDW010000088.1 GCA_902773325.1 uncultured Ruminococcus sp. | reverse complement strand
GTCCGAAGGGGTGTGGGGGCGACCGGAAAGCCCCCACAGTCAGCCTGTTATTTATGAAAGTATAAAAAATAATGTCGTTTACTATAATTGAAAATAAGCGATGCGGCAGCATACCTGCATCGCTTATCGAGCGTCCTGTAAATTGCTCCGGAAGCAGCTTGCAAGGACGAGAATCCCACCGGAGCGACCCCTTATTTCTTATTCTTCATCTTCGCTTCTGTAATGACCTCGATGATGATCGAATAGATACGCTGTGAGGCATCTGAAACTGCCATTTTAAGGGCATTCTGTGAATACTCCTTTAATCTTTCGGGGTCTGATGCCAACTTATCGATCTCCTCTGTGAGCTTTTCGGAGGTAAGATCCTTTTCTTCGATCATCACAGCGGCATTCTCCTTGACCAGAGCCATCGCATTATGATACTGGTGATTCTCCGCAACATTGGGTGACGGTATCAGGATAGCGGGCTTGCCCTTGACCTGAATCTCGCTGAGCGTGATCGCGCCTGCTCTTGCGATTACGACATCACTCGCCGCAAGACATACGGGCATATCATTGATGTATTCTCTGATGTCAAGATTTTTGGCATCAAGATCAGCGCCGTTTTCCTTCAGAAGCTCCGGAAACCACTTGCCGTATTGTCCGTAAGCATGAATATGCTGATACTTTCCGTCTTTGGAGCTTCTCACGATGATATCCAGCAGTGATTCATTGATTTTTCTTGCACCAAGACTGCCGCCGAACGAGAGAATGACCGGTCTTTCGTCAAGTCCGAGCTTTTTTCTTGCCTCATCGCGGTCAACCTCTAAAATCTCTCCCCTGACGGGATTACCCGTATTCACAAAATTGCAGTTTCCCTTGAAACGCTCCTTTGCCGCAGGCATGGCAAGCATGACCCTGTCCGCCCTTTTGGAAAGCATCTTGTTGGTAACACCCGGATAAGCATTCTGTTCGTGTATAATGGTAGGTACACCAAGCTTTGCGGCAGTTCTCAGTACAGGACCGCTTACATAACCGCCCGTTCCCACACAGATATCCGGCTTGAATTCGGTAATAATGCGCTTTGCTTCCTTACTTGCCGAAATCGCCTTCTTGATGGTAATAATATTGTCCTTCACAGCCGAAGGACTGATCTTGCGGCGAAAGCCCTGAACAGTGATCCCCACAAACTCAAAACCCGCCTGCGGCACAAGCCGCTCCTCCATGCCGCCCTTTGCGCCGATATACAATATCTCCGCATCCGGCTGCTTCTGCCTTACATAACCGGCAATTGCCAGCGCAGGATTGATATGTCCCGCCGTTCCGCCGCCTGCAAAAATAATCCTCATTTTACCTTCCTCCTAAACATTGGGGCTCTTGTTTCGGTTGTCACCCCGGTCGGTGTTTCTGCTGCGCAGAGGTGTCCACCGGACACCCGCACCCCTGCACCCGCAGCTTTTTGCTACGCAAGTATAGTAGGCGACAAAAATATTCTTACTTAGAGTGATGTCCGAAGGGGTGTGGGGGCGACCGGAAAGCCCCCACAGTCAGCCTGTTATTTATCAAAGTATAAAAAATAATGTCGTTTACTGTTTATTCGATATCCAGTGATTCCATAAGCAAAAAAGCACCGGAGCTACACCTTATCAACAGTAGATGTGCGGGATATTGACAGTATAATCCCCATCTGCATCATCAGCATCAGCAGCGATGAACCGCCGTAGCTGAAAAACGGAAGGCTGATACCTGTATTCGGCAGCCAGTCGGTAACAACCATGATATTGAGAATGACCTGCAAGCCGATCTGTGCAGACAGCCCCACTCCGAGCAGTGTGGCAAATTTTTCCTTTACACGCAGAGAAATGACGATTCCTCTCCACACGATCAGAGCAAAAATGCACAGGATCACAAGCGCGCCGATAAAGCCAAGCTCCTCACACACGACCGCGAACACAAAGTCGTTCTGTACCTCGGGAATATAAAGGAACTTCTGTCGGGACTGCCCCAGACCCAAGCCCCAGAAGCCGCCGGAACCGATCGCCACGAGCGAATTTCTTGTCTGATAGGTCGTCTGCCACAGCTCTTCGTCCACATAGGTCAGCGACATTCCCCAACCGTCAAGACGCTCCATAACATAGCCCATCTTGCCGATTGCCAGCAACACCAGAATCGTTACCACCAGAATAATACCCGCCGCTGCAAAGTAGCGCAGCTTGACGCCGCCGATAAACATCATAATAGCAGTCAGTGCCAGAATGATAACAATGCCGGAAAAGTGCGGCTCTTTGACCATCAGAGGAATAATAATGGCAAGTAAGATCAGCGTGGGCAGCACGCCTCGCTTGAAAGTGCCCATGTCTGAATAATTCTTCGACTGCCAGTGCGCCAGCCATAGAATCATGGCAAATTTCATGATCTCGGACGGCTGTATGTTGACCGGGCCTATTCGAATCCAGCGGTTTACTCCATTGATGGGCGGCATGAACAACACCACCACCAGCGCACCGATTGCCACCAAAAGAATAATCGGCGCCCAGAAATGCAGATGCCGGAAATCAAAATAGGACATCACTATCATAACAATAAAGCCTGCCACAGCCCAGCCTAACTGCTTTTTCAGATAGAAAAAGCTGTCGCCCGTATCATGATAGGCAACCGGATAGCTTGCAGACCACATAACGACCAATCCGATAATCACAACAACCACGACCAGAAAAAAGAAAAACAAATCCACACCCAGACGGGTGGAAAACCATTTCAGCTTCTTTTTCACCTGACGCGGCGGTGAAGGCTTCTTCTGCTGCTCAGACTGCTGCGGGGGCTTCGGAGAGGGTGTCGGGAACTGTACCGGCAGCTTTCGGGCAGGAGCGGAATCCATTCTCAACTGTATGCACTTCCTTTCATAAATGATCTATGGGAGAGCTTCTTTTATTTACACGCGCTGCACCTTATATAGGCATGTAGGGCAGCGGACTGTTGATGACCATGATCAGTGTCAATGCGCCCATGATCATGGTAAATGTACTGAAAACTACCACGATTTTGACCTCAGACCAGCCGCACATCTCAAAGTGATGATGTATCGGCGACATTTTGAACAATCTCTTACCCTTTGTCGCCTTGAAGTACAGCACCTGAAGGATAACAGAAAACATTTCCAGTATATAAACAAGTCCGATCGGTATGATAAGGATCGGCATATCCAGTGCAAATGCAAGCGCACACACATAGCCGCCCAGATACAGCGATCCTGTATCGCCCATAAATACCTTTGCCGGATGAAAATTCCAGATCAGAAAACCAAGACAGCCGCCTGCCAATGCCGCTGCCATGATCGAATAACCGAATCTTCCGACATAGCTTGCAATCAGCATAAAGAAAATCGCTGCAAAGAAGGTCACCGAACCGTTGAGTCCGTCAATGCCATCTGTAAGATTGACCGCATTGACAACACCAACGATCAGTATCGCTGCAATCGGATAATACAGCAGTCCGACATCGAGCATACCATAAAACGGAATATAGGTTTCTGTGCCCCCGCCGAGAAAATAGATGGTAGAAAGGTAGGCAATCGCCACGGCAAACTGCAGCAGCAGCTTTTGCTTCGCCGTAAGTCCGAGATTTCTTTTCTTGACTGCCTTGATATAGTCGTCAATAAAGCCGATCGCGCCAAACCCCGCTGCCATTGCCAGACCGCCGAAGATCTTGATGTTGATCAGGGTAGTTTCCTGTACGCCGAATGTATGGTAGAGCAAAACACAGGCGACAGTACAAACTATCGTAGCAATAATAAACATAAACCCGCCCATGATCGGCGTACCCTGTTTACTGTTGTGCCATTTCGGACCTTCATCTCTGATCGTCTGACCAAAGTGGATTTTTTTGAGCAGCGGTATGACCCAAATTCCCGAAACACCCGCTATCGCACAGCCCGCAACAGCCGCTATGATCGTCCATATTCCTGTCATAAAACGAAGTCCACCTTTCTGATTCCAAGCATCAGCCCGGTTATGATTGTCCTTTTCTCTTTAGAAAGCTCTGAGCCGTTCTACGTGACCGATTCTGTGATATCTCCGCACAGTACTCTTAAACGGAGGTAAGGTTAAAAAAGCTGCTCACAGAGGCGATCGGAACTCCCATGGCAGTAAAGACTGCCATACAGATCAGCACCTCATCCACGCTGTAAAGACGCGGGTCGATTCTGATTCTGCTCAGGATACCGCTGTCGACAATTTCAAAAGCGGTGAGCTGTTCATTTTCGGTAATATTGCGGCAGGAAACATCGGCATCCTCATTCTCATAGGAATAGGTCAGGACACTGCACGCCGCAGCACTTTTTTTTGCACCCGCATATTCATACGTTCCCACCAGTTTTCTGAAACGGGAGAGGTCTGTTTCCGGAAGCTCCCGCTCTCCGTCAAATACAACGATGTCGGGAATCGCGTTCTGCGGGATCTGCGCCGCACTGCCGGCAGTAGCGATACAGAATTCCGTATCGCAGCGGCACTCGTTAATGCCTGTACTATAGGAACAGGCATCGAGCACGGAGGCTATAATAGCGGCGATCCTTTCGGAATTTTTGCAGGCAACCAGTATCAATTTGGGATTTCTGACGGTTCTGATTACATCTGTCATTTCACACACAGCTTTCTGAAACACGTTATGGCTGTTAAGCCGGATATTTTTTCGGCTTACATAATGCTGTTATTCTGATTGAAGGTTACGGTAATGACCGTATATGGGTCTGCTTCTGTTCCTGCGGGAATATCCTGCGATTTCGCGTAGGAATCCGCCGCAGAGCTTACCGAACCGCCGATACAAAGATTCAGATTGTGTTCGGCAGCAAGCGAATTGGCTTCTGAGATGGATTTGCCCGTAAAGTCAGGC
Organism: uncultured Ruminococcus sp.; assembly: GCA_902773325.1. Classification (GTDB taxonomy): domain Bacteria; phylum Bacillota; class Clostridia; order Oscillospirales; family Acutalibacteraceae; genus UBA1213. Next base: position 5,899 of record CACYDW010000088.1, on the reverse strand, counting down.
ACAACCACCTTCTTCTTTTCGGGGTTTTCTTCGGTATAGAGCACGACGGTTCCGTCCTTGGGAATCGTCACGTAGGCAGCGGGGTTCTGTTCAAGAACAATCTCACCCTCACCGACAACGAGCACATTAAGCTTATCTGATGATATCATTGCTCTTGCTTCGTCCACACTAAGACCAACATATGCCTGTGTCGTCGTATCGAGCCGCGTGATCTCGTCATCGGAATACTGCTTCTCAATGCCGAGGTACGGCAGCACCTCACTCATGATATTCCGGAAGCAAGGACCTGCAACCTGTGAGCCGTAATATCCGACCGAGGGGTCGGGTGTATCGAAATAGCAGAGCAGTGCGATCTCGGGGTCATCACACGGTGCAATGCCGCAGAAGGACGCAATATAGTCATTGGTGGCTACACCGGTTTCATCTACGATTTTCTGGGAGGTACCCGTTTTGCCGCCGATACGGTAACCGGGGATATATCCGTTGGTACCGCCCCCGCTCTTGACGTTGCGTTCGAGCATAGCGAGTACGGTGTCGGCGACCTCCTTGGAGATTGCCTGCCGTCTGACGGTAGGTTCTGTTGTCTTGACAACGTTGCCGTTGGCATCGGAAATCTGCGCCACTACATAGGGTGTCATCAGCTTGCCGCCATTGGCAATAGCGGAGCAGGCGGTGATCATCTGCATGGGTGTGATCTTGAAGTTCTGTCCGAAGGAGGCAACCGCAAGATCGGTAAGTGTCATGCCGTTGTCGGTATCCTCATTATGGAAGAAGTAATCGCTGCTTTCACCGGGCAGATCAATACCTGTCGGTTCGCTCATGCCGAACGCTACATAGTATTCATAGAATCTCTCTCTGCCAAGCATAAAGCCCATCTGCATAAAGGCGGGGTTACAGGAGTTGCAAAGCGCCTCTTCAAGTGTCTGTGTGCCGTGACCGGGATATCCCAGCCAACAGGTAATCGGGGAGGAGCCTTCAAACGGCACATACGAGCCGGTACATTCAAAGCGTGTGGTCTTATCGATCATCGACTCAGACAGCACCGCAGACGCCGTTACCATCTTGAATACCGAACCGGGAATATAAGTATCACTCACACCCTTGTTGCGCCACTGATTCTGTAATGCGTTATATTCTGCCTGCCCCTGTTCCGCTGCCGGCAGAGTGTCGATTTCTTTCCGAATCTCTTCATCGGCTACCGTATAAGGGTCATTGGGATTAAACGAGCCTTCACACGCGAATCCGAGAATCGCACCGGTCTTGACATTCATCATGATAGCACAGCCGCGGTTGCCTACGTTGAATTCCGTGATGGTTTCACGCACGTATTTTTCGAGAACATTCTGGATATTCTCGTCAATTGTCAGCGTCAGGTTATAGCCGTTTTCGGCTTCGATCTTCTGTTCATAGGCATACGGCATCTCATGACCGTTGACATCTCTTGCAACGACCTGTCTGCCGTTTGTACCCTTGAGTATGTCATTGTATTGGTATTCAACTCCGGCGGCACCATCCTGATTGTTGTTGACAAAACCGATGACATCTGCGGCAAAGTTATCGTAGGTATAATGTCTTTTATAGTTTTCGTTAATATCGATAACATTGGACATTCCATATTCATCTCTCAGATAATTGCGGAACGCAACCACCTGATCCTTGGTATCTGCATCGATCTTTGTTTTGATGACCTCATAGAAATTCTCATGCTCGGTTTTCTTCCTGATCTTTTCACGATCCACATTGAGAATGACCGACAATCCCTCTGCAACCATATTCCTTGCCTTGTCCGTTTGCAGATTGTTCGGCTCTATGACGATATCCCACGTGGTAATACTCTGGGCAAGAAGCGTTCCGTTAGCGTCATATATATTGCCGCGCTTCGCCGTTATGGAGGTATCCACAAGCTGCTGGTCGTTTGCGCGCTGCTGAAGCTCCTCCGCCATCACCGTCTGGAGATAGAGCAGACGACCTGCAACGACCGTAAAGCCTACGGCGATCAGAAACACCATCACAACAATGGATCTCGTTTTCATTTTCGCAGAATATCCTTTTTTTGCCACCGTCTTCTCCCCTTCCTTTATACTGAAAGCAGCCTGAATTCTGCCTTACTCAAAAGCAAACCTGTCGGATTTCTCCAAACAGGCTTCCTTTGTGTTTCCATATTATATTATTGATCGTCGGGCTATAATATGATATCTCCGGATATGATTATGAGGAGATGCCGTTGAATGCACGGTAAAGATAATACATGATATCGTTGGAGTTATCCTCTCTGATGACCTCGCCGCAGTCATCGTTATAAAGAGAAATAAACTCCTTCTGAGCATCATTCATTTTAACCATGCCGAGCTTGTTCTCAGCGTAGCTTTTGATAAACTCCTCGCTGAGAGTACTGTCGATCACAAGCTGATACTGTGCTTCTCTCTCCTGCTGTGCCTCGATCGTAGAGTTTGCCGCCACAATACTGCTGTTAAGCTCATTGATCACTACGTTGTTATAAACGATCATGATCAGTACGGTTGTAAGTACGATCGTGAGCAATGAAACCACACCGATCAAAAGCGGGTTATGCTTTGCTCTTTTGAGCTTTTCCTCCTGCGCGGGGGTAAGTCTGATAAGATTGCTGTCTTTGCTTCCTGACGCACGTGTACGCTCAGACTCTTCAAACAAAGACAGGTCATACGCCTGTGAGTTCTTATGCTGAACAGACATATCCATCGCTCCTTTTCCTGTTAATTCCTGTCCGTATCGCTATGTTATGTACTGTAATGGTTACATACCGCTGCGGTCTTTCCTTTTTTCGGGCAATGCCCTGATACCCGCAGCTTTTATCAAGAATCCTGTTCCTTTTGAAGGCGTCTGCATACACAAATTCATAATAGCATTTTGCAGCGCAAAAAAATGTTGGATTACAGCCGCCTGTTGTTCTTTTTACAGTTCCTTTATTTTTTCACAGCAGCGCAGCTTGGCGCTCCTGCTTCTCGGATTTTCCGCAAGCTCCTCTGAAGATGCCTCCTGCGGTTTTCTGCTGACGAGCTTCGCCGCAGGTGTTTTGCCGCAGACACATACGGGAAAATCCTTCGGGCAAACACAGCCCTGACACCATTTTGCCATTCTCTGCTTGACCATTCTGTCCTCCAGCGAATGGAAGGTAATAACAGAAAGCCGTCCGCCGGGGCTGAGCAGTGAGAATGCGCCGTCAAGTCCTTCCGAAAGCCGGTCAAGCTCACCGTTTACGGCGATACGCAATGCCTGAAAGGTCTTTCTGGCGGGGTGTTTATCGTGACGCTTTGCCGGAGGATATGCCGACTTGACGATCTCAGCAAGCCGGAGTGTCGTTGTGATCGGCTGAACCGCTCTTTCACGTTCGATTGCTCTTGCAATATTCTTTGCAAACTTTTCCTCGCCATAAAGCGAAAGAATTCTGACAAGCTCTCCGAACGACAGCTCATTCACAAGGTCGGCAGCACTTCTGCCGCTCTGACTCATGCGCATATCGAGCGGTGCATCTGTATGATAGGAAAATCCCCTCTGTGCGGTATCAAGCTGGTGTGACGACACACCGATATCCAGCAGCACACCGTTCACGCGTGAGATACCGAGTGAACCGGCAACCTCCTGCATGGCTGAAAAGTTTGCCTTCACCACCGTAACGTGCTCATCACCGCCAAAGCGGCTTGTCAGCACCTCGATGGCATCGGGATCCTGATCAATGCAGATCAGCCTGCCGCCGTGAAGCTGTGCGCGTATTGCGGAGGAATGTCCCCCGCCTCCTGCCGTACCGTCAATGTAGATACCCTCAGGGTCAATATGCAGCGATGCAATGGTTTCATCAAGCAGAACGGGCTTATGTGAAAATTCCATAAAACACCGCCTTACAAATTATAGAGATTCATAATTTCGACAACTTGACTTTCGGAGATTTCGCTATTATACCTATTCCAACGGTCATAGTCCCAGATTTCCACCCTTGAGCCTGTGCCAATGATCATAACGTCCTTATCAAGCCGTGCGTAATCTCTCAGCACCTGTGAAATGAGCACTCTGCCGTTTTTATCGGGCACAAGCTCACAGGCACTCGAGAACAGAAAGCGGTTGAGATCCTTGGTCTGTGCGGTGGGCAGCTGACTGATCTTCTCGCGGAGCGCCTGAAAATCCTCTGCCGACATCACGGAGATGGTTTCATCGATACCCTTGGTAGCATAAAAGACCTCACCAAGCTCCTCACGGAACTTAGCGGGCATGATCACTCTGCCTTTAGAGTCTATATTATGTTGATAAGAACCCATCAGCATAACTTATTCCACCAAAACCCACATAATGATCCATCCTGTGCCATCACGAACCACATACTGCCACTTTCTGACACCTTATGATTCTATTATAGTAGATTCGTCAGGAAATTGCAAGGTATCTGCAAGAAAAATACCAATTTTTTTATATTGATAATAGCAAAAAAATATGTCGAATTTTCGTAAAAAATAACTATAATCGAACGTTTGTTCTGTCATTATTTCTATTTTTATCTTATTTTACTTGTACAAAATGAATAAGTATACTTTATTCATGTATTGTGTATTTTTTACTCACAATCCTCACAAAACAGCCCGCAGGCATCAGCACTGCGGGCTGTTCTGGCAGAAGCTCTGCGATATTTCTGCGCTGTTGTGCTGTATAATCTGCCGCCGGACGCACACAATATACACATCAAGCTGAAAAGGAGTCCGGACTATGCAATATGTTTATGCTTTTATCATCGGCGGGATATTGTGTGTCATCGCTCAGATCCTCATTGACAAAACGAAGCTGACACCCGCCAAAATCCTTGTTCTGTACGTAACAGCAGGTGTTGCGCTTACTGCACTCGGTCTGTATGAGCCGCTCGTCAACCTTGCCGGTGCAGGGGCTACTGTTCCCCTCACCGGTTTTGGCTATGCGCTTGCAAAGGGTGTGGAGGAGGCTGTTGCAAAAGACGGTTTCACCGGTATTTTTGCCGGCGGACTGACCGCCTGTTCTGCCGGCATTGCCGCCGCTGTATGCTTCGGTATCCTCGCCGCCGTCATCAGAAAGCCCGCACCAAAACAATAACAAAAAATCACCGGAGCGATCCGGTGATTTTTTTGCTTTTTCAGATACGGGTGAAAAGTCCGTTTTTTACGTAAATGGATTTCCGTGCCGGAGGTTCAGGCGTTCAGGGAGATTCTGAGAAAGCGTTGGGCAAGGCTGTCCGGCTTAATAGCTGCGAGAGCCTCCTGCGGGGTGAACCATGCCGCTTTGTCAACCTCTTCGGTATTTACGCGGCTGAGATCGGTGGTATCCGCAGTACAGACAAAATTGATCATGAGCGTATTGGTGCGGGCAAAGTAGGCGGTTTTATTGAAATCCAGTTCAGACACATCAATGCCGATCTCCTCCTTCACTTCACGCACAACGGCTTCTTCTGCGGATTCTCCCTTATTGATATAGCCTGCCACCAGCACGTTGCTGCCTGTTCCGTACTGCTGGATCAGCAGGATTTTGTCGTGCTGCGGACTTCTGACGATCATGCTGACAGCCGTTGAAAAAATCGGAAAGCGATATTTGCCGCACTGCGGGCAGTAGGGAATCATTCCCTCCCCTTTCAGCATCTGCGGGGTCAGCTTTGTACCACATTCATAACAATATTTCATCGGTCATTCTCCTTATCTCCGATAGTTTCTCCCGTATTCCGTAAAACATACGTACAAAAGGGCTGCCGTACACTGACGCAGCCCTTTGTTGATAAAATGATGATTCTTTTATACTATAACAGGCGACAAAAATATTCTTACTTAGAGTGATGTCCGAAGGGGTGTGGGGGCGACCGGAAAGCCCCCACAATCAGCCTATGATTCATCAAAGTATAAAAAATAATGTCGTT
>CACYDW010000087.1 GCA_902773325.1 uncultured Ruminococcus sp. | reverse complement strand
GTCGAGGGTACCTCTGATGATGTGATAACGAACACCAGGGAGATCCTTTACACGTCCGCCTCTGATAAGAACAACGCTGTGCTCCTGAAGGTTGTGACCGATACCGGGAATGTAGGATGTTACCTCGATTCCGTTTGAAAGACGAACTCTTGCGATCTTACGGATAGCGGAGTTAGGCTTTTTAGGTGTAGCGGTCTTAACAGCAGTACATACGCCTCTCTTCTGAGGTGAGTTCTGATCAATGGCTCTTCTCTTCTTGGAGTTCCAGCCCTTGAGCAGTGCCGGAGCCTTAGCTTTCTTTTCGGAAACCTCACGGCCCTTGCGAACTAACTGGTTAAACGTAGGCATTCTTGCACCTCCTTGCATATTTGATAAAAATTTATGTTCAGCGGCGCGGGGACTATCCCTGCCGGGAACAGCAGATTATTGATTTTCACCGTAATTTTCAACGATTTTATCGCATTTTTGTTGTTAATTACGACGAAGACAGATCTTTCAGGCTGCTCGCCTACAAGTTAACATTCTATCATATCCAATGCGGATTTGTCAAGGAATTTTTTTATACATTCGCCCACAATTAGCGCGAATTAGCGCTTTTAAAAGAGTGTTTTTTCAGAGGAGGCTGCCGCATCAACGCTGCTGCGTCCGCCCGACCGCTGCTGCGCAGCGACCGGGCTATTAAAAGATTGTTTTTTCAGGGGTGCCGTGCGCGAAGCGCACGGCACCCCTGAAAAAACACTAAAGTGCATGAAATACAGCAAGCTGAAAACTTACAGCCGCGGCAATAAGCCTCCGGGTGATAATTCAGAGCGAACGAAGTGAGCGACAGCGCGAATTGACACCTGCGGCACGCCGGCGCCGCAAGATAGGCGAACGGGGGGCGCACGGCGGCAACGTGCAGCAAAATAAAAAACTGATTACAAGCTCAGCGCACATGGATAAGTACGCCGCAGGACAGGCGAATATCAATTCCGGATCAAAGAGACTGCAGCAGATCCCTGTTCTGCGGCAGCCTCTTTGTCATTCATTGTCCGTCTGTTTTATTATCTGTTTTATTATCTGTTTTATTATCTGTTTTACCATCTTCTTTAAGAAGATCATAGTCCGCTACATCAAAATCATTCGGCTGATAGCTGTCCTCGGTGAAATACTCCGTGGGACGATAGACATAGCTTTCCTTGGAAAGCTCCTCGGACTGCTTTGCAAGCTTGCATCGTCTGTAAGAGAACAGCACCGAAGCGATCACCATTCCAACGACAGCAGCAAGCATGAACGCCATGCATATCAGGAAATAACGCGAAGTGATAATGTCCCAGGCAATAAGAGGTGAAACGCCGTTCTGCCCGTAATGGTCGATAACAAGTGTACAGCGGTAATAATGAAGAAGAGCAGGAGGAAGGACCGAACCCAAGCCAAAAAGTATTGAGGTTATCAGTATATCCGAAAAATGTATCCGTCCGCTTCCCTCTACACCTTTGCCGTATATGATCTTCCTGACAACAGACACCATTACCAGAACACATATTACTATGCAGATAGCTATCAGCAGCGTCGATACAGGATGAAATATCGATCGGAATACCGACGGCATCGGCTTTGTAAAATCTTTCGGGAAAAGGCTGATAGTAGACCTGACAAGGTTTTCGAGTCCGAAGGACTCATATCCCTCCGCGGGCATCATACCATATATCAGCTCGTGGAATTCTCTGATCTGCCAGTCGGGTGCGCCAAGCTTATATATTACGAAAAAATCCTCGATACCGGGAGTAAGCCTGATGTCAGCTTCCTTCAGAGCCTCAACGGTTTTCTCATCGTGGAGCACGAATACTCTGTTTTCACCGGAAACAGAGAAATACGGAGATTTGTCGTTACCGATAATGAATCCGTCCCTTAGTGTTGTATACGGAAATCCGACCTTGGCTACAACGCGGAAATCTGTTCCCTTTGAGGCAATATACTTGGCACTGTCATCATATGTCCTTATGGTTTCCGGATCAACAGTGATCGTTATCACCTGTCCTACCGTGATCCCTGCAAAATCCGGGCCGGATACCACCGCAGAGGGTAATTCGGAATCAGAAACTGCACTGTTCAGGCTGCTTACGGCAGGAATAGGGTATTTCAGAAGATCATATGTTTCCGGAAAAGCTGCCATCAGGCTTGCTCTTGATCCGTTCTGAATACACCTTACAGGAACATTGTCAAAACCGTAAAGCTTTTCTACGGGAGGCTGATCCCTGAGCATTTCAAGCAGATCGCTGTCAAAAAGCTCGGCCGCCCTCGGATATCTCTCCGGATCCACAGCCGGTCCGTTAAGACACTCGGCTACACCGATACATTCCGTTTCCAGAAAATCCGTTTCGCTGAGTATATCGAGCCATTGATCCCTGACGATATTATTTGAAACAAGAGAAACGGAAATATTGATAAGGATCGCGCAGATTATCATACCTAAGAGAAGTCTGAAAAAACCGCTGGCGATGAATGTTATCAGCGATGACTTCTGAAGCTCGGGCGAAAGCACGACCTTAGGACTGTCGTTTGTGATCCATTCCATGTCTATCTTCATAAATTCTCTTTTTTTCTTTTGGGGAGTCTGTTTTTTATTCGATCCAGCCATATTTGCCCTCCTGTCATTTATCGCGCTTCTGCTTTCGTAATTATATGATAGTATCAAACAGATAAAATGTCAAACAAAGAATTCGTGATCGATCTGTCATTCGTGCGCCCGAAGGAAGTACCCCTGGTGGTGCGCCTACCCTGCGGCGCCGGCGTGCCGCCGGTGTCAGATCGCGCTGTCGCTCACTGCGTTCGCTCTGAATCAGTATTCGCAGCT
>CACYDW010000086.1 GCA_902773325.1 uncultured Ruminococcus sp. | reverse complement strand
TTACTAATATTCAAAATAATCCGCAGGGTCGTTCGCGGCGTTTCTGCTCTCCCTTCTCAGTTCTTCAGCGCTCATCTTACGCGACGTAACTGGAGACAGCAGACTTCCGCAATTCAGAATTTTTATGGCATTTTCAACCGATGTAGTGTGACACACATAGTCCGTCATGCAACCCTTATACTTCGGGCAGGCGGTACACTCTTCAATCTTATCGGGAGGCGAAATACGTATGCCGCCTTGACAGCTTGACCTGTAACGGTTGATTGCATCGAGTATCTCTTTTTCCGCTTCGATTTCACAGCTCCTGCCGTTGGCTTTTTCATATTCGATAAAGTCCAATACCGTCTGAATTTCCCATTCTGTGATATCGGGATAACGGGACAGCTTTTTGTAAAACACACCGTCCCAGCATTCGGTTATGTCGAATTGTCCGATTTTAATCAGCATATGATCTCTTCCTGCTCCATGCAATAAATCAGAATTGCCTGCTGCACTTCCAGCAAGTGCCTTTTGAATTCATATCCGACAAAAAATCCACTATCAACTACAGAAGCGGAAACATCCTCGCCTCTGAAAAACGGCGGACAGGGGTTGAGCAAAGCGCCTTTGTTTGCGTTCATCATCAAATCAAGGGTGATTTGGTAATCCGTAAAATCGGGCAGAAGCTCTTTCGGGAGCGAATCGGTACAGATGATATCTTTTCCGATAATTGCCGAACGGATATCGTCATACACATTGACGTTTTCCATTTCATAGCCTTTCGGACAGTACTGTGAAAAGTCAAGCTTCATCACATCGGCAAGCTCCCTCCATGCAAGCCCGATATTGCATTTCCTTCCACAGAACAGATACTTGTCGGCTAAACAATCATCTCTTAGTTTTGAAAGAGCGTACAGATCCGAAAGCACCTCGCAGGGATGGTTTACGTCTGTCATTGCGTTTATTACAGGCGCATTTGAATACTTTGCCATTCTTTCAAGCAGCTCTATATTGCTGTGCCGCACAATGATCGCGTCAGCCCAATTATTCAGATAGCCGATTACGTCCTTTATCTCTTCTTTTTTGTCGAGTGTTTCTGGCGGAAACAGAATCGTATGACCTCCAAGAAGATTGACTCCCTTTTCAAACGTAACGCGGGTGCGTATGCTTGTTTCCAGGAAGAACATCACGACTGTTTTTCCACGCATGAAATTTTTATACTCACCCTTTTCAGAGAATCAGCAACGGCGAATACAGATAGCAATTCCTCTTTTGTGTAGTCTGTCAATCGAATAAAATGCTTCATCATTAACGATTCCTCGCTTTACAAACGCAATTTTGTTTATCAAAGCTACCTTAATCCCTTAACCCGAATATCGTCCAGCTCCTCCGATATCAGGCAACCTGATTGGTACAAGCGCAGATATTCCTTCGATACGTCGGAATCGAAGATCAGAACATCGTCTGAGTTGACGGTAACGTCCACGCCGCTGCGGTAAAGCTGCGCGATCGGGTGGTGCGCCATATCGGGAACACGCCCCAACAGCACGTTGCTCGACGGAGTGATGTTCAGCCGTATCTTGTTTTCTCTGAGGAAGTCAATAACGCTTTCGTCCTGAACTGCGGCGATACCGTGCTGCACTTCGTCGAGGTGCAGCGCTTTGACGGCGGTGACAATATCCTGTGCCGCTCCCCATTCGCCGACATGCACTTTTAAAACCAAGCCGTTTTCCTCGGCTTTTCGGTAAATAGGAATAAAGTTTTCGATCGGCTGCGCCAGCTCGTCACCGTACAAATCGATCGAATAAAACTCCTTGTGACCCCAAAAATGTTTCAGGCAATCCTCCAGATAATCGACGGGGCAATGACGCGACAAGCCGATTTGCAGGCGGAGTTCTATCTCGGGCGCAATTTTTTCATTCGCCTCTTGAAAAGCCGCGATTAATTCCCCAATATCGTTATGAAAGAACTCGCCGAGTCCCCAGACGTCCTCTCCGATTTCCAAAACCGTGACGCCGTCCGCTTTGGCTTGCGCAAAGGCAGCTTCGATCAACAGCCTTCTGCCCTCTGCGCTGTTGAAGTGATTACCGATATTTTTGCCGCTCCAGTTGTCCATCTCGCTCATGGATTTCAGTGGCTTAGTGATTGGATTGATTTGATGCCCCGATTGATTGAATATATATTCCCTGCTGCCGCCGAGCACAAAATGGTTGTGCAGATCCGCTTTCGGGAATCTTCGGATGTTATCCAAATTTTCGCTTTTCAGCGCTTCCGTAAAGGTCATATTATCCTCACTATTTCTTTTGAATTATCTTAATTCTACCACGAATCCAAACCAAGCGCAACGAAAACCGCTGTCGGGCAGGAAAAATCCCACTCTACAGCGGTTTCATCATCGAGTCATTTTCCATTGACTTGATGAACACCACCGTGACCGGCAAATAATTTTCTATTCGAATATACAACCTATGGAACGCAAGCCGCGAACGAGGATCGCAAAAATTGTGACGCGGTGAAAATCGCTGACACCGCGCAGACATCCTCGGTCGGGTACGTATCCCACCTTTCTCAATAAATCGCACACAGGGCGACGCACGGCGCGACAGGTGTGAAAAAGCGATTTGGTTACTATCGGCAACAAAAAGAACAGTTACCACACGTGGCTTGCTTTTACACAAGAGCCGTGGGCAGGTTTTATCGGAGGAGATTTTTATTTTCTAAACTAGAATTATTTTTGATAAACCGTATGCCGTTGATGATGACGGTTTTGATGTCGTCGATATTGATGCGAATCGGAACGCGGTGCCTCGGATTCTGAGAATAGATCGAATAATCCATCTGAGAGGTATCGAGGAACACACCGTCCTCATCGGTATAGTTCTCGCCGAACGGCGTGATGATGATATAATACACTGTTCCGTCGTTCATGATGACCTTCGACTTTCCGTCGAACCACGGTGGGTTCACACAGTGCTCATTATCAGAGTCCAAATCACCTTCTTCACAGGTAGTGCTGACATAAACGCCTAAAAGTGAGATGACGACTTTGCCGTTTTCGGCATAGCTTTCAAGCACATTTGGCGCGGCCTCGTGGGTCAGCTCAAACTCGATCTTATGATCGCTATTATAGTCGATATCAAAGCTGATGGTGAAAGGAAGGTCTTCCTGAACAAATTCGCCCTTTGCGTATACCGTTCTGTCCTCGTGCTCTACATAGATGCACTCGTCCTTAGTCAGACCCATCTCCTCACGCATCTGCTCGATCATCTCCCAGTGCCGATCGTATTCTTCATTTGCGGCTATTTGTTCCTCCTCGGACATTTCGCTTTCATCAATCTCGACCAGCGCCTCTTCGCTGTAGATCTCCTTGTCGATCTTATAAGCGCCGAACTTTTTGCTGTTATAGGTAATCCTGTATTCCTTTGAGTCATGCGTAGCGCCGCTGGTTTTTCCGAAATACGTATAGATATTTCTCTTTTTTTCTTTCGCTGATGGCGATGTTCTTGAAAAACCGTTCTTTCTGCATGCGGTGATCCGCCACGTTGCTGCTGTATTTCGCCTCAGCTTTTATCTTCCGATAGCTTTCAAAGCGGCTCTCGCTCTGCTCGCCGTTTTCGATGGCTTCGCGTACCGCGCACCCGGGCTCGTTTTCATGCCTGCAAAAGCGGAATCTGCAATACTGCGCCAATTCTTCTATATCGGAAAAGGCGTTGCCCAAGCCCTCGGTAACATCCCACATACTGAGCTCGCGCATACCGGGGGTGTCAATGATCATCGCTCCGTTTTGCAGCATGATCAGCTCGCGGTGGGGCGTGGTGTGTCTGCCCTTGCTGTCGTCCTCGCGGATGCCGTTAGTATCCATGATGTTCTCACCGGC
>CACYDW010000085.1 GCA_902773325.1 uncultured Ruminococcus sp. | reverse complement strand
TTTAGGAAAGGGGTTCGGGGGAGAACCCTTTGTTTTCAAACAAAGGGTTTCCCCCGAGAAAACTGCCCGGCAAAATTGATTTCCCTGCGTCGATGCTGCAAGGGGTTGACAAAGCAATGATAATATGTTATTATGTTATTACACTATTACTTTATCACGATAAAGTGCAGCGCAGTGCTGCGCTGATCGGGAAATGAGGAAACAGCTATGAAGGATTATTCTAAGATCACACCGGAGGGCACAAAGGATCTGTTGTTTGAGGAGTGCCTTGCCAACAGAACGGTATCTTCTGTTTTGGGAAATGTGTTTGCAGGCAGAGGATTCCATGAGGTGCTGACCCCTGCCGTAGAGTTTTATGATGTGTTTTCGGAGGAGGTATCGGGTATTCCCATGGAATATATGTTCAAGATGAGCGATTCCAAGGGCAGACTCATGGTCATGCGTCCGGATTCTACACTGCCGATCGCACGTATGGTTTCAACAAGACTGCAAAACGAGAAGCCGCCTATCCGACTGTATTATAACCAGCGTGTCTACCGCTATAATCCCGGACTTACCGGAAGAAGCAACGAGGTCATGCAGACGGGCATTGAGCTGATCGGCGCGAAAGGAAAGAGAGCCGATCTGGAGGTCATTACCACCGCTGTGGAGGCACTTTCAAAATGCGTGCCGGATTTCAGAATGGAGCTGGGGCACGCGGGATTCTTTAAGGCACTTGCCAAAAAGCTGCCCGTGAGCGATGCCAGAAGAGAAAATATCCGGCTGCTGATCGAATCCAAGAACTATTCGGCTCTGAATTATAAGCTGGATAAGCTGGAGCAGACCAAGGCAGTCAATGTGATCCGGCAGCTTCCGCGGCTGTTCGGCGGCATTGAGGTGCTGGACGAGGCTTGCAGGATCTGCGATGATGCCGACGCACTTCTCACACTCGAATATATCAGGGAGATCTATAACAGCCTGTCACAGTATGGTCTGGGCGATCGTCTGATCATCGACCTCGGTCTGGTACAGCGCAACGACTATTACAGCGATATCGTATTCAGCGGCTATGTGGAAGGCTCCGGAGAACCGGTACTCATCGGCGGCAGATATGACAGCCTGCTGGATTCCTTTGACGCACCCGCGCCCGCTATCGGCTTTGGTATCAATGTGGACGCACTGGCAAGAGTGATGCTCAGAAGAGGCAGCGTTCCGAAGCGGAAGAACGCGGATATTCTTGTTCACAGCGAAAAGGGCTATGAGATTCAGGGCATCAAATATATGACATCGCTTTCACAGGCGAATATCCTCGGCGAAAACAGCGTGTTTGAAACGGAGGAGGAAGCCGTTGCCTATGCGAAAAACCGCGGTATCGGCAGAGTCGCTGTGGTTGGCAGAGAGATCAAAACCATTGAAACAGGAGAATAAGATATGAAACCTTTAAGAATAGCCCTCACCAAGGGCAGACTGGAAAAGGACACCGTAGGGCTGCTGGAAAGTGCCGGCTACGACTGTACCGCCGTAAGAGAAAAGGGCAGAAAGCTGATTCTCCCTGTCGGCGGCGGAGAAATTGAAGTCGTGCTGGCAAAGGCCGCCGATGTGATCACTTATGTGGAAAACGGCGTATGTGACCTCGGTGTTGTGGGCAAGGATACCATTATGGAAAACGGCAGGAGCTTTTATGAGATACTCGATCTCGGCTTCGGCAAATGCCGCTTTGCGCTTGCTGCCAAGGCAAATACCGATTTTTACGGCGGCTATAACGAAAAAACAATCGCTACCAAATATCCCAACGTGACCCGCAACTTCTTTGAGGGCAAGGGAATGGATATCCGCATTATCAAGATCGAAGGCTCGGTAGAGCTTGCGCCGCTGCTGGGGCTGTCGGACGCGATCGTTGATATCGTAGAAACAGGCTCGACACTCCGTGAAAACGGACTTGTCATTGTAGAAGATAACGTTGCGCCGATTTCGGCAAGGCTGATTGCCAATACGGCAAGCCTGAAGCTGCGCAAAGCAGAGATCGAAGGGCTTGCTGCAAAAATGGAACAGGAAAGGGCGAAAATGAAATGATACAGATCATTAAAGCAGACGGAAAAACAGAAGTAGAATTTCTCAAAAGACTTGGTGAAAGAAGCCGCAGCACCAATGCGGGTGTTACCGCGGTCGTCAGCGAAATCATTGACAATGTGAGAGAAAACGGCGACAAGGCCGTGATGGAATATACCGTCAAATTTGACGGTAAAGCACCGGAGATGCTGGAGGTTCCGCGTGAGGTGATCGAAAATTCGCTTGCGGAGTGCGACCCCGCATTTGTGGAAACGCTCAGAAAGGCAGCGGCGAATATCCGCGATTTCCACGAGCGGCAGAAGCAGCAGAGCTGGCTTACCGCGAAGGAAAACGGTGTTATTATGGGTCAGCGTGTAAGAGGGCTCAACAGGGTAGGACTGTATGTTCCGGGCGGTACGGCGGCCTATCCGTCGTCGGTGCTGATGAATGCGATTCCCGCCAAAATAGCGGGTGTCAAGGAACTCATCATGACGACCCCGCCGCTTAAAAACGGCAAGCCGAATCCCGATATCATGGCGGCAGCCCTGATTGCAGGTGTTGACCGCGTATTCCTGATGGGCGGCGCACAGGCGGTTGCCGCACTTGCCTACGGTACGGAAAGTGTACCCAGAGTTGATAAGATCGTAGGACCGGGCAATATCTATGTCGCCACGGCAAAGAAGCTGCTATACGGAAACGTGGATATCGACATGATCGCAGGTCCCAGTGAGATTCTGGTGCTTGCCGATGAAAGTGCCAACCCGAAATTCCTTGCAGCCGACCTGATGTCGCAGGCAGAGCACGACAGACTTGCTTCTGCACTTCTGGTAACGACCTCCGAAGCCCTCGCCGAAGAAACGGTTTCACAGCTTGAAAGACAGATGCAGATGCTTTCCCGCAGGGATATTATCGAAGAATCCCTGACGAATTACGGTGTGATCATCGTATGCGATGCCATGGACAAGGCAGTAGAGCTTGCCAATGATCTTGCCCCCGAACACCTCGAGGTATGCTGCAAGAACCCGATGGAATACATCGGCAGGCTCGATAATGCCGGCTCTGTATTCCTCGGACACTACTCTCCCGAACCGCTCGGCGATTATTTTGCAGGTCCGAACCACGTTCTCCCCACCGGCGGCACAGCGCGGTTTTTCTCCCCCCTTTCAGTAGACAGCTTCATCAAAAAATCTAGCTTCATTTACTATACAGAAGATGCCCTGGAAAACGATAAAGACGATATCATGCGCTTTGCACAGACCGAAGGACTCACCGCTCACGCCAACTCTATTGGTGTGCGCTTTGAGGACTGAATATTGGGGCTCTGATATTGGGGCTCTGCCCCAAACCCCGCAAGGGCTCCTCGCCCTTGACCTTGGCAGGGGGCTCGAGCCCCCTGCACCCGCAGCTTTTTACTATGCAAGATAGTAAAACAGAAAAATAACTTCTTCTATGGGAATAAAGCAAAATAGTACACCATTATTTACTATTCATTATTTATTATTTCTCCCCGCAAGGGCTGCACGTCTGTCATCAACCGAGGCGACAGACGAGAATAGAGCAGCCCTTGCGGGGTTTAAGAGTGCGGGCGTCCGGTGGACACCTCTGCGCATCAGAAGCACCGACCGAGGTGACAACCGAGAATCGGAGCCTCAATTTTAGATTGATTGTTATTATGCGGAGGGATTCCGCAAAATAAGGAGGAATGTACAATGTCTTATGAATTATGTGAAAAGGTAAAGAGCCTTGAACCTTACGAACCGATCAGCGGTGATTACAAAGTCCGTCTTGATGCCAATGAATCGTTTTTCAATATGCCGCAGAGCATTAAGGACGAGATCGCCGAAATGATGAAAACCCTTGACTATAACCGTTATCCCGACCCCGCCGCGTCAAAGCTGATCGCTGCCTTTGCGGATTACTATCAGATCGACCCGCAGAATGTTACCGCGACTAACGGCTCTGACGAAATGCTGTATCTGCTGGCATCTGCCATGCTGCAAAAAAACAGTAAGGTAGTTGTGGTAGAACCTGATTTTTCGATGTATCGTTTTTATTCGTTCCTGTCTGAAAACCAGATCATTACCGTGAATAAGTCAGATACGCTCAATATCAGCGTTGACGCTCTTATTGATGCCGCACAGTCCAACAATGCCGATATGATCATTTTTTCTAACCCCTGCAATCCCACCGGACTGGGTGTTACCGCCGATGAAGCCCGCAGACTGGTCAGGTCTGTCCGCGCACTGCTGGTGCTGGACGAAGCCTATATGGATTTCTGGGATCAGGGACTGCTCCGTGAAGCGGCAGACTATGAGAATCTGATCGTACTCAAAACCGCGTCAAAGGCAGTCGGAGCAGCGGCAGTGCGTCTGGGCTTTGCCGTAGCCAATAAGACGATCACCAGAGCACTCCGTGCAGTCAAATCGCCCTATAATGTCAATACGGTTTCACAGGAGATCGGTACGATCATTTACCGAAACACCGAACTGCTCCGTCAGCGCAGAGAAGAAATTGTTGCCAACACAAATGCCCTGTATCAGGCACTGCGCAAGCTCTGCGAAAACTATAAGCTTGAAGCTGATATTGTCGAGCCGTGCGCTAACTTTGTATTTGTTCGTACCGCACGTGCACAGGATATCTTTAACTATCTGCTCAATAGCGGCATTGCCGTTCGTTATTTCGGCGGTGCTTCCGCACTGCGTATTACAGCGGGCGCAAAAGACGAAAATGACGCGCTGCTCTCCTGTATGGAACGGTATATTATAGAGAAAATTGTTCATTGATTGTTCATGGACGGTCGTTTTTTTAGACAACATAGTACAAATCGGGATTTTTTCAGTAACAATTTATTCATTTATGTTTACAAACGAAAAAAATTCAGTTATACTATTATCGCAGTAATGCGGAGGTGAATATAGTATGCGAACGGCAGTTATTGACAGGAAAACCAAAGAAACCGATATTCATGTGGAGCTGAATCTTGACGGCGGAAAAACGGATATCGACACAGGTATAGGCTTTTTTGACCACATGCTTACGGCGCTGTCTGTACACGGCGGCTTCGGGCTGAATGTCCGCGCGGCGGGCGACTTGTATGTGGACTGTCACCATACCATTGAAGATACGGGTATCGTTCTCGGCAAAGCTTTCGACAGCGCACTCGGCGACAAGGGCGGTATTGCCCGCTTCGGCTCGTTTTATGTTCCCATGGACGAGGCACTCGGCTTTTGTTCGCTCGATATCAGCGGCAGACCCTTTTTAGTGTTTGACGCGCAATTCCCCGAAGAAAGGATCGGCAGCTATGATTCCTGTATGACAGAAGAATTCATGCGCGCCTTTGCCTATAATGCGGGCATTACACTTCACCTCAGAGCGTGTTACGGCAAAAACTCACATCATATCACGGAGGCTCTCTATAAAGCGTTGGCTCATGCCCTCAAAGCGGCGGTTCAGCCTTCACAAGACGACAAGCCTCTGTCTACCAAGGGTGTATTATAATGATACTGCCTTGAACGTGGCAGTAATGAAGAGGAATGTATGACGCGCCGGAAAGGAAGGCGTGCGTTAAAAGAGAAAGGTGATCGTTTATGTATATTTTACCGGCTATTGATATTAAAGATGGTACTTGTGTGCGTCTGTTCAAGGGTGACTATTCCACCGCCCACAAGGTGGCAGACAGTGCCGTAGAAACAGCAAAGGGCTTTGAAAAAGCCGGTGCATGTTTCATGCACATGGTGGACCTCGACGGCGCAAAGGACGGTAAAAGGGTCAATTCCGATCTGATTTTAGAGGTCAGAAAAAACTGCGGGCTGAAAATGGAGGTCGGCGGCGGTATCCGTGATATGGATGCGGTAGAGTTCTATCTCCGGAATGGTATCGACAGGGTTATTCTCGGCTCGGCGGCTATCAAAGACCCTGCATTCGTCAAAGAAGCCGTCAGGCGGTATGCTTCGCAGATCGCTGTGAGCATTGACGCACTCAACGGCATGGTTTCGGCGGACGGCTGGACAGATACCTCGGAAATCAACTTTATTGACCTTGCAAAACGCATGGAACAAATCGGTGTACAATATATTATCTTTACGGATATCTCTAAGGACGGTATGCTGTCGGGTCCGAACCTGACCATGCTCGATGAACTGAAAACAGCAGTAAGCTGCAACATTATCGCTTCGGGCGGTGTGGCTAATCTGAAGGATATTATCAATCTTTCCACGCTCAATATTTACGGTGCGATCAGCGGCAAGGCGATCTATACCGGTGCGCTGGATTTAGCACAGGCAATTGCCGCCGCTGATGCGACTGAAAAAAGAAAAGAGGAGTCACTCAATGGCACAGCAGTTTGATTTTATCGAAGAATATTTCGCAAAAGCTGACCTGATTCCCGCCATCATTCAGGAGCAGGGAACGGGTGAGGTGCTGATGCTTGCCTATATGAACAAAGAATCTATGCAAAAGACCTTTGAAACAGGCTACACATGGTTCTACAGCCGCAGCAGACAGGAGCTTTGGAACAAGGGTGCTACCAGCGGTCATTTGCAGAAGGTGGTATCCATTAAGGGCGACTGCGACAAGGATACCTTGCTGATCACGGTGATACAGACGGGTGCGGCATGCCATACAGGAAGCCATTCCTGTTTCTTTAACGATCTCAGCGGCAAGATGTGCTGCGGGGAATGATCAGATGCCCATTGCATAGAAAACATATCACTTTCGGGAGGTATTATCACATGGAAAACAACAACGAGCTTTATGACCTTTATCAGACCATACTCGACAGAAAAGCAAATAAGCAGGAAGGCTCCTACACCTGCTACCTTTTTGAAAAGGGACTTGACAAGATCCTCAAAAAGGTAGGCGAGGAGTGTTCGGAAACGATCATTGCCGCCAAAAACGGCGACAATCATGAAACCGTGCTTGAGATCTCCGACCTGATCTATCACCTCTTTGTCATGATGGCAGAGCAGGGAATCGAAGTGGACGATGTAATGAATGAGCTTGCCAAACGCAGTCAGAAAACAGGCAACCTCAAGCAGTTCCATCAGGTGGATAAAAACTCATGATGGGCTGTGTGGGAAATGTGATATGGTTCATAGCGGCGGGAATTCCTTTGGGGCTGTCGTGGGTATGCGCGGGGGCTTTCTGGTGTATGACGATCGTAGGAATCCCGATCGGTCTGCAATGCTTCAAGCTTGCGGAGATGTCGTTTTTTCCGTTCGGCAAGGAGATCCGCTATACCGGCACGGTCAGCTCGGGAGTTGCCAATATTTTCTGGATCGTGCTGTCGGGCTGGATACTGGCACTTGAATCGGCACTGGACGGCGTACTGCTGTGCTGTACGATCGTAGGTATTCCCTTGGGACTGCAATGCTTTAAGCTGGCACAGCTTTCCTTCTCACCCTTTGGTGCGGAGATCTGCCACACATAAATACGATCAACAGCGTGAGTAGAAATGCTCACGCTGTTTTTATAATAAGCGACATTATTTTTTATACTTTGATGAATCATAGGCTGATTGTGGGGGCTTTCCGGTCGCCCCCACACCCCTTCGGACATCACTCTGA
>CACYDW010000084.1 GCA_902773325.1 uncultured Ruminococcus sp. | reverse complement strand
GGCGCCAGCCAAGCGGCGTCTTCCGCCTCGCTCTGCGAAATTTTCCGCTCAGATCTTTTTCGCCCTGTCTATCTGATATTAGTATAAGAATATGTTTGCCGCCTACTATAAATAAGCAAATTGCTCATCGCCTGCGGAGGAGTTCCGATTCTGCCGTCAGCTGAAATAAAGCTGACGGTAAATGCTTTTGTTCTGTGCGACAAGATGACGGTAGTTTTCGGTTTCGGGGAAGGGTACGGTTTTGAGGTGTATCCCGTCATCGGAATACTGCGGGTCTGCCAGCCACTCGTCCACATTTCCAAGACCGCCGTTATAGGCGCAGACCGCGGTATCCTCATCTTTATACATCTCCAGCAGCACCGAAATGACCTGTGTGCCGTAGTCGATATTGAGTGCGGGGTCGCTCAGGTCGGAGAAGGTATAGTCGTTTTCCTCGCGATAGAAGGTCTGCATCCAGATAAAGGTATCCTCGGTGAGCTGCATCAGACCATAAGCACCCGCGTCCGACTCCGCATCGGGGTCAAAATTGCTTTCGGTTTTGATAATGCCGCAGATCAGAGCGATATCTACATCATATTTTTCTGCCGCCGTCCTGATCTCCGACACATACAAAAGCGGATAGGAGCTGTGTGTGTAGGATTCATTTGCCCGTCTGAGCAAAAACGAGATCGCGATCATGGAGCAAAAGACCAGCACGATCGCCGCTGATGCAATGATATATTTTTTATACTTCTTTTCTGTTTTCATGCCTTCCCTCATTTCCTTTGTTCCAGAATCCCGCGTATGATACATTCCGTCTGACGCTGCACGTCACGGACATCGGCAGAACCGTCAATGGTATAGTCGGCTTGCTGCGTATAGTATGCTTCGGGGTGCTGTGCGCCGATACGCAGCCGCGCTTCTGCTTCGGTGATACCATCACGCTGCATAATGCGTGACAGCCTGACGCTTTCGGGTGCAGTAACAGCGATGACCTTGTCGCACAGCACCTCACCGCCGCTTTCAAAAAGCTGCGGCGCGTCTAATATTGCCGCCCGTATTCCCTGTTCTCCGGCAGCGCGCAGATATTCCTCTGAACGCCTGAGAATATGCGGGTGCGTCACGCGGTTAAGCTGCCCTGTGGCTTCCTTTGAAGCAAAAGCCCGCCGTGCAAGACACTTCCGGTCAAGGCTGCCGTCCGGCCGGAGAATATCCGCGCCGAACACCTCTGCAAGCTCCCGCAGACACGGAGAACCCGCCCCCATGACCTCACGCGCGACCGCATCGGCATTGACAACGGCAAGCCCGCACTGCTTCATATAGTCACAAACGGTACTCTTTCCCGCGCCTGTCTGTCCCGTAATGCCAATGACGGTAAAGCCGCCGTGTTCACTTTTCAAGATCGATCACCTCAAATCCCGAAGCCCGCAGCATTCTGTTGTATACGGCAAGCTCCACGCCGTCCTCACCCGTACATCGGGCATATACGGTACTGTAGCCCCTTTCATCGGCAAGGCGCAGCAAGGAGAAGATTCTCTGTGCATGGCTCTCGTGCTCATTTTCTTTTCCCATAGAGATGCACGGCAGCGTGATGTATTCTGTATCCTCATCGCAGCACATCGCTGCGGCATTTTTTCCCTGTCGTTCGTTCACATAGCGGATATACGCTTCTGCACTTCCTTTTATCAGAATGACATTTGCTTTCGGCGCATAATGCTTGTATTTCATTCCCGGACTTGCCGCCTGCTGTCCTTCCCCGAGCGGATGGCACACGGCACTGTCCACCGTAATTTCTCCGATCGCGTCCCGCAGCTGTGCGGGGGTGATCCCGCCCGGACGCAGTAGGCGCGGCGGGTCGACTGCCAGCGATATGACCGTAGATTCCACACCTACCTCACACGCACCGCCGTCAATGATCGCGTCAATTCTCCCGTTCATATCCTGCCATACGTGTCCGGCGGTGGTCGGGCTCGGACTTCCCGACAGATTCGCGGAGGGTGCTGCCAGCGGACACGATTTTTCGATCAGTTCTCTTGCAGCGGCATGACCCGGCAGTCTGACCGCCACCGTATCCAGACCCGCACTCACCTCATCGGGGATCCTGTCCGACTTCGGCAGAATAATGGTCAGCGGTCCCGGCCAGAATTTTTCCGCCAGTATCCTCGCCTTCTCCGGAAACTCCGACACCAGCTCATTGATCTGTTCCACCCGCGCAATATGTACGATCAGCGGATTATCCATCGGTCTGCCCTTCGCCCTGAATATTTTTGCGACTGCTTCACCATTCAGCGCATCGGCAGCCAACCCATAAACGGTTTCTGTCGGCATCGCCACCAGCCCGCCTCTTTTAATGATCTCCGCCGCCTTGTCAACTTCCCTTACACTCAATACTTCTGTTTCCATTTTCTTCCCTTCCTATGATTGGGGCTCTGCCCCAAACCCCGCAAGGGCTCCTCGCCCTTGACCTCGGCAGGGGGCTCGAGCCCCCTGCACCCGCGTGTTTTTACTATGCAAGTAAATAAAATAGAATAACTTATTCTTCTATGGAAATAAAGCAGAATAGCAAACCATTATTTACTATTACTTCCCGCCTATTTACTATTACTTCCCGCCGCTGCTCATTCCACTTTCCATTCACCACTTGGTGTGGTAGTCGCGCCTTGGAGGGGGCGGTGTATTGGGAGCGGAAGTGCCGGAATCATCAGCAGGACCGGAGTAATACAGGCTGTCGTTGGGGGTGATAATGGGTCGGGTGACAACGGTTGCGTCCGGACTGACTGGGGCATTCGGGTCAAAGGGCGCATCGGAATCCGTGCCAAAGGGGTCTGTCGGCGGCACGTAATCGGGATTGTCAACGTGATTGATACCCGCAAAGCTGGTGGTCGGTCTGTCAGCATCGGAATAGAAGGTGATTTCCTCATCGACATTGAGATTCTCTTTTTTAACGACCATTGTAGGCTCTATAATGCCGCGCTGTACTTTGATGTTGTAGACAAGCCTTTTGACCAGCTTGTGCATACATGCCCAAACGATCAGAAGCATAAGCACACCGCCGACAAAGGTCGCGACAATATAGTTTGTGCCGACCTTTGTGTCAATCGCGGTGATATTGACGTTGTAGGGAAGAACGGTGTCGGCAGCTTTGCCTACCAGATCGCTTTTAGTATAGCGCGGGTCGGTCATCATGAAAATTCCCATGGCGGACTTGTCGGTATCCTTCAGTTCATGTACCTTTCCGCGGTACTGTACACTGCTGATCTCATGGTTTTCCAGCTGATTAAGCTGATAATCGATCTTACTGTCCGCCAATGAAACAAAGCCGAGAAGCTTGTCGTCAGGCGTTCTCACCATATAGTATCTGATCTGAGTGCCATAAGCATCTTCTGAGGGATAGCTCAGCATAACCTCTGTCAGTTCACCGCTCACCATCTGTCCCACAGAAAGAGAGCTGTATTGTGACGGCTCGATCCAGTCGGGAATATGATTGTTCTGATAGAGCATCATAAAGCCTGCATA
The DNA here is from genome assembly GCA_902773325.1 of uncultured Ruminococcus sp. Lineage (GTDB taxonomy): Bacteria > Bacillota > Clostridia > Oscillospirales > Acutalibacteraceae > UBA1213. The sequence continues at coordinate 2,003 of CACYDW010000084.1, read as the reverse complement.
AAACTGCCAGACAGCCATCAGAAGCGCAATACAGGCTATTATAACCTTTGTGATTGTCCATTTGCTCGTGTAAAAGGTCGGATTTCTGTCAAACATGGTTTATACCTCCTGTTATATGGTTGTTTCTTCCAACTGTCTTGCTCTGTCGGCGGTAATGAGGGCATCAATGATCTCGTCAATACTGCCGTTGAGAATATCGTCGATCTTATAGAGGGTCAGCCCGATACGGTGATCGGTCACACGTCCCTGCGGATAATTGTAGGTGCGGATACGTTCACTGCGGTCGCCTGTTCCCACCTGCGCATGACGTTCCCGGTCAAGCTCACACTGTTTGCGGACACGTTCCGCATCAAGCAGGCGGGACTTGAGCACCTTCATCGCCTTGTCCTTGTTTTTATACTGACTGCGCTCGTCCTGACATTCCACCACGACACCCGTAGGAATATGCGTAATACGGATCGCCGATTCCGTTTTATTGATATGCTGACCGCCCGCACCGCTCGAACGGAAGGTATCAATACGCAGGTCGGCAGGATTGATCTCCAGTTCAACGTCCTCGGCTTCTGGCAGAACAGCAACGGTAACGGTAGAGGTATGGATTCTGCCCTGTGTTTCGGTTTCGGGAACACGCTGCACACGGTGTACACCGCTTTCATATTTCAGCCGCGAATATGCACCCTGTCCGGTGATCATGAAGTCGATCTCCTTGAATCCACCCAGTTCCGTTTCATTGACATTGAGCAGCTCCGTTTTATATCCGCGCTTCACCGCATACATACTGTACATTCTGTAAAGCACCGCCGCAAACAATGCCGCTTCTTCCCCGCCTGCGCCCCCGCGTATCTCGACAATCACATTCCGGTCGTCATTCGGATCTTTGGGCAGAAGCAGGATTTTCATTTCTTCTGTCAGATGCAGAAGCTGTGCGTCCAGCACATCAAGCTCCTCGCGCAGCATGGCGCACATTTCCGGGTCACTGCTGTTTTCCTCCAAAAGCTCCTCCGCCTCGGATTTTTCACGGCTTGCCCTGCAATATTGCTTATAGACAAGTGCCAGCGGCTCTACGGATTTATATTCCTTCATCACCTGTGCATACAAATCAGGTGACATCATCACGGACGGATCACAAAGTCTTTGCGCCAGCTCGTCATATCTTGTTTCAAACACCTGTACCTTTTCCAACAAAATTCCTCACCAACTCTCATTTTCCCTGCGCTGTATCCTCTGTCTGACCACGGGTGATCCTGCGGATATTCTTCTCTGCCCTTGCTCTCGGCAGCATCAGCTCATGTCCGCATTCCATACATTTCAGCTTGAAGTCCATGCCGATTCGCAGCACTAAGAAATCCTTGCTGTTTTTTCCGCATGGGTGCGGTTTTTTCATTGTTACAATATCTCCGACTGCAACATTCATGATGATCACCTCCCGTCACATAATGGAGTACGGAATGACCCGCCGCACATTCTTGCGCCTGTGTTTCCCTGCTGTTACATTATACCATCATTATGTACTTTTTACAATAATCATACTTGCAGTATATTTGAATCTATATACCATTTATTTTAGCATTTTCAAATAATTGCATTTTTCTCCTTGAATTTTCGGACGATATATGATAATATAATGTAGTATTCTTTCCGTCTGCCCGTAGCACAGCTGGATAATGCATCAGACTCCGACTCTGAAGATCGAGGGTTCAAATCCCCCCGGGCAGGCTTAATTTGTCTAATACGAACTCCGATATCCTGATCTTTGTAACAGGTCAAACGGTCGGCATCGTTATCAGATGAAACAAGTGTAAAAAAAATCCGCAGCAAGGAATAAGGACATCCCTGCCGCGGCTTTTTTTCGCTTTTACTTTACAATGAGGAGGCTGTCAAGATGTACAGCGGCGGTGACCTTGCCGTCAATACCGATAACAACTCTGCTGCCGGATACCTCCAGCACTTGGAAGTTGCTCTTGTATACCCAGTCGCTCAAGCGTTTATTTGTACCATAAGAG
>CACYDW010000083.1 GCA_902773325.1 uncultured Ruminococcus sp. | reverse complement strand
CTCAGGAACTGTTCATCAATAACTTTTCATTTGTGCTTGTCTGATTTGCCCTGTACTGCGTTGCACTCCCTTGAAATACGACAGTATTCCTGCGGTCGTGCGCCTTGTACAGTGCAAATCATCCTGAGCATCAATTGAAAATTTATTTCTTCACAGTTCCTTATTTCTTTTTCTTTTTGTTCTGACGCTTTTTGACATTGCGCGCTGTCTGGGTTTCCTGTTCCTGCTTTGTGGGAAGATGCAGATTGCGGTTAAATGATTTTGCGTTGATGAGCGCTTTTACAAACTGCGGGTGACTTTCCGTAAAGGCAGCTTCTTCCTCGGGGTGAGCAACGATGTAATCCTCCTGCTGCTTGGCATAGATGCTGAAAAGGTTCAGTACCAGAATCAGGATATACATGATAACGCTGAGTACCGCACCGATACCAACGTGGGGATACAGCGTAAAGAAGATCACGAACAGACAGACGATCGAACCAATGATGACAAAAATATGCTTGATATGCTTATTTTTGTCAAAGCAGAGAGCAAGAAAGCATGCAAAGGGCAAAACTGCAAGCGTAACAGCAAACATGGAGTGCATAATGGAAAGACCTAAAGATTCCATGACACCGAACGCTTCCGCAATAGAACCGCCCATGATCATTTGCAGCGCACTCTGCGTGATCTGAACAGACGAGCATAATACCTTTCTTGCGCGCAGAACAGCGGTGTTGAGTACAGAAACGCTTTCTTCTGTATAATCCTTTCTGCTGACGGCGGCTGCCTTGTCGATCAGCTCTTTGAGCGCATCGGCATTGACCGTTTCGGCAACAATGGTATTCCATGTATAGTTCGCCGTACCGAGCTGCGCGATATCGGAGATATCCTCATCATACTCTTGTTTTTCTTCGTCGCTCTTTTCAAGACCGTCAAGAGCTGCCTGAAGCTCCTCCTGTGCCTGATCTACGGTACTCTGTGAGGCAAGTACATATTGTATCACGGAATGGTCGGTTGTGACCTCTAAATCATCTGTTATGTACATTCTGACGCTCAGAAAGGGGTAAGAAAGCAGGTACATGACGATCACGAAGCACCATATCAGGGTGATACGCAGAATATGGCTGGGCGTTCTCAGCGGTTTTTTGGTGTGAGGAGTATTAACTACCTGTACCTTCGTTTTGGCAGAGGAGCGGGTATCGGCATCGGAGGAATCCTGCGCGCTGTTTTCGGTACTTCCGGCAGAATCCTTGTCCTCTTCTGTATCCTGCAAATCAAGCTCCTCGGAGTTTTCGATTTTTCTTGCCATAATTATTCCTTTCCGTCCTTTTCAGCGAAATCATCTGGTGCTGAATTTTTCCTTGTAGTTTTCAATTGTCATTTCAATAATTCTGATGGCTTCCTCTCTGCCCTTGACCTCGTCAACAACCGTTTCCTTGTTTTCGAGGGACTTATAAACGGTAAAGAAGTGGGTCATTTCTTCAAAGATATGTGCAGGCAGCTCAGAGATATCCTTATAGCTGTTGTAGGTAGGGTCGTTAAAGGGGATAGCGATAATTTTCTCATCGTTCTTGCCGTTGTCGAGCATGGTAATGACACCGATGGGATAGCACTGTACCAGCGTGAGGGGAATGATCTGTTCCGCGCAGAGCACGAGAACATCAAGGGGGTCAAGATCGTCAGCGTATGTACGGGGAATAAAGCCGTAGTTCGCAGGATAATGGGTGGAGGTATGCAGAATACGGTCGAGCTTCAAAAGACCGCTCTGCTTATCCAGCTCATACTTTGTTTTGCTGCCCTTGGGAATTTCGATCACAGCTATAAAGTTTTCGGGAGTAATTCTCGCCGAATCAAGGTCATGCCATATATTTTGCATAAGACAAACGCTCCTTTAATAAAAATTCTACCCTATTATAACATATTCTGATTGGATTCTCCATAGTTTTTTGTAAATAATTATAAAAAATCCCGCAGATTTTAACCTGCGGGACAGAATGTGAAAGCATTTAAAAAATCAGGCTTTTGCAGCTTTTGGCTTAGAGTCCTTTTTGCTGTCTTTTTTGGCACTGTTTTTCTTTTCGAGTCTTTTTTTATCCTTGTAGTTTTTCCACATAACCCAGAGCAGAGGAGCAATACAAAGGGAGGAATAAGAACCCGAGATCAGACCGATCATCATCGGCAGAGCAAAGCTGATAATAGAATCAATACCATAAAGGAGTGATACAACCAGAACCGAAGTGATAGCAGCAATGGTGGTGATGGATGTGCAGATAGTTCTTGTCATGCACTGGTTAAGGCTGGTGTTGACAATATCGGCATTGGTGGTTTTCGGGCCGGTTTTTCTTCTGTTTTCTCTGATACGGTCATAGATAACAATGGTATCGTTCAGGGAATAGCCGAAGATCATCAGGACAACGGCGATAAAGTTGTCGTTGAGGGGCATCTGGAAGATCACGAAAGTAAAGTAAACGATGATCAGGTCATGTACCAGTGCAACAACTGCCATGACACCGGCTGAAAGACCGCCGATCTTTCTGAATCGCAGTGCAACGTAAACGATCATCAGCACTGCTGCCATAATAACAGCGGCAAGGCATTTGAAAAAGAAGTTTGCGCCTTTGGAGGCATCAACTGCGGTTGACGATTCCTCGGCGAATTTGTTGTCGGGGAAGGCCTCCTGCAAAGCAGACGTGATCTTGGTTTTATCCTCCACAGCGACCGCCTTGTTGTTGGTGAACTGGAGCGAAACAATGTGGCTTTCCGATGAAGAAGCACCGGCAGCGAGGTTTTCACTGTAGGAAAACTTTACCGAATCGCTTGACAGGGAATCAATGCTGTCTAAGGTGCTCTTGATGTTCTTTTCGATATCGCTGGCGCTGATATCGCCGCCGTAGTTATACTTGATAATAGTACCGCCCGTAAACTGAATATCGATCTGTGTATGCAGGAGTACGATATTGAAAATCAGACAAACGAGCATGATGCCGAGAGAGATGCAGAAAAAGATTTTTGACTTCTTGACAAAGTCTATATGGAATGCTTGTCTCATGACTTTTTCTTACCTCCATATAATCTTTTGTTTCTCAGGAGCTTGAAGCCCGAGATGGATTTGAGCATAAGTCTGGAAGCACCAACGCCCATGATAAAGTTGCCGATAACGCCAACCAGCAGGGTATAGCCGAAGGCATAGATCAGACCTGTGGTAGATACGCCGAAAATAGCAGAGAAAATATTGGCAGGGCCGAATACCAGAATCAGAATGAGCGATACGATAATAACGGTGATGTTGCCGTCAAAGATCGCAGAGAAGCTGCCCTTTGTACCGTTTCTGATACAGCCGTCGAGGGTTTTGCCTGTCCAGAGCTCGTCCTTGATTCTCTCTGCGGTAATGATGTTGGCATCAACACCCATACCGATGGAGAGGATAATACCCGCAATACCGGGGATCGTCATGGTAAAGCTGGGGAAGACGGGGAAATAGCCGGATACTGCCATAACAGTGAGAGCCAGCTGACCAACCAGAGCAATAAAAGCAATAAAGCCGGGCAGTCTGTACATAATGAGCATAAAGAGGAAAATAAAGCCCAGTGCGATCAATGCAGAAACAGCCATTGCCTGCAAAGAGTTGCTGCCGAGTGTCGGGCTGATGGTGCCATAGCTTTCGATATCAAGACCGAAGGGCATAGCACCTGCGTTGATCTGGTTTGCAAGCTGTGTTGCGCTTGCAGCGTCAAAGCTGCCGGTGATAACACCCTTACCGTTTGTAACTGTTGAGTTAACGGTAGGAGCAGAGATCATCTGATCGTCCATCCAGATCGAGATCGTCTGTTTGAGGTACTTTGTGGTAGCTTCTGCAAACTTCGCAGTACCCTCATTGGTAAACTCGAGGTTTACGACATATTCCGGTGAGCTGGTGCCGTCAGCCTGTGTGTAGGACGCAGAGGCATGCTGCACATCGCTTCCGGTGAGAAGTACCTCACCATTGCTGTCTGAGCCTGCCCGGAAGGTAAGCTGGGCAGTTGCGGCAAGCTCTGAGATGGCTGCATCGGGGTCATAGTTCTCTTCGTCGGATTTCCATGGGAAAAGGACAGTGATTCTGTCGTTGCCATAGTCGGGATAAACTTCGTAGTCGGTGATGTTCAGAGATACAAGGCGCATATCCAGAATGCCCTTGACATCCTCCATCTGAGATTCCGTGGCGTCAATACCATCAGCAGGCATAAAGACTGCCTCAACGCCTCCGTTAATGTCGATTCCCCATCGAATATCGTTGATACCCTTAATATAAGTGATCGTGAAGTCACCGTTTTCTCCGTATACGCCGCAGATCGAGGTATAGGCGAGAGCAAGGATAACCAGGAACACGATGAAGAACACCGGTTTGCTGACTTTTTTCATGCGGTATCCTCCAATTTTTCGTTTTTTGTCTGAAAAGAGAAATAAACCATTTTGCTTTTTCACGGCGCATAGTTATATAATCTGACAGACATATCAAGGATTATTATATTATTTTTGTCAATAAAAGTCAATGCTTCTGAATAAAAATCCGTAGAATATAATTGACAAAAGAACCTATCGGCGGGAATGACGTGACATACTCCCCCACCTATAGAGGTGGGGGCTTCTCGCTCAAGTATGGTAATCCATACAGTATCAACGAGCTATCCCCGTGTGT
>CACYDW010000082.1 GCA_902773325.1 uncultured Ruminococcus sp. | reverse complement strand
GCTTACCATGCTGGAGGCGGACGCTCTGCTGTGCGGCGGGATCGACGAAGAGAGCATACACGAGCTGAACAGCGAAGGACTCGTATTTTACAGCGGCTTTGAAGGAGATGCCGAGGAGGTTACAGAGCATTTCATCAACGGCAGGTTCACCTTCGGAAAGGACTGACAGCCAATACTGCCAACACCTGAGCCGCATATTTATTCTATCAAGTCCATATACTTTACGGGTGAAACGTATGAAAAAATGGCTCGCATTATTGTTGGCTTCTGTGATCACACTGACCGCCGTCTGTATAACCATGACGGGTGGAACGTCAACCGAAAAAAAAGACTTTATTCAATATGCGGAATTCAATGTCACATATCCCGCCCTTAAAAAGGCTTTGCAGGCGGATATTGATTCGCAGGCAGAAGCTATCCGACTGAACTGGATCGATATTCTTGCTTTTCTGGGCGCAAAATACGGCGGAGATTTCTCCCGATACAAAGAAAATGATATGGATACCGTCATTAAAAAGCTGCAGTCAGGTGAAAAGTTAGAAGCCCTTACACAAGACATGACCTATTTTGCATACTATCGGGAGGTATATCATGCCGTTCTCGACGGATTTGTAGGACAATTTACCGAACACTCCTTCGATGAAAACGGCAAAGACACCACGCAGGAGCAATACGGTCTGAAGGTCTACTCTCCCATTGCAAAGACATTTCCCTTTACACATTATGATGATTTCGGTGCTTCAAGAACCTATGGCTATGCCAGAAATCATCTGGGGCACGACATGATGTGTGCGGTGGGGACACCGATCATCGCCGTAGAGGACGGCATTGTGGAGTGCATGGGCTGGAATCAGTACGGCGGCTGGCGCATAGGAATCCGCAGCCTTGACAAAAAACGATACTATTATTACGCTCATCTGCGGCAGAACCGCCCTTATCACTGCGACCTGAAAGAAGGAATACGTGTCAGCGCAGGTGATGTGATCGGATACGCCGGAAGAACGGGCTACAGCACGACCGAAAACACCAACAATATTGAAACCCCTCATCTGCATTTTGGCATGGAACTGATCTTTGATGAAAGTCAGAAGGAATGTGACAACGAGATCTGGATAGACCTCTACGCCATCACACAGTTGCTTCAAAAGCATCAGTCAGCGGTTATCAGGGAAGCCGAAACCAAGGAATTCTATTCATCCGCCCAGAACGCTGCCCGAACCCATGTGTGAGTATAAACCGGCGCCGCAAGCTGTAAAGTAATTTACATTGCATTCTGCGGCGCTCATATTTTATGCTGAAAACCTGTGGTCGTCAGGTTAAATGCGTTTGAAGTTTTTCTCCAGCTCATGCTTCGTCATAAAGAAATATATCGGTCTGCCATGCGGACAAAACCGTACTTCGGGATTTTGTTCCAGCGTCAATACAAGGTTGAACAGTTCTTCGGTGCTGTTCTGATTCCCCGCCTTGATAGCAGCCCTGCACGCTGTATTCTGATAGATCCACTCCATCTTCTCGGAATTGATCACTTTCCGATGAGCTTTGAGGTATTCTACGATCTCTAAAAACTGCTCGGTAATGTCCAGATGCTCCAGTAAAATCGGAACGGAACGTATCAGTACTGTGCCGCTGCCGAATTCATCGACTTCAAATCCCGCCTGAGAAAGCAGTTCCTTGTTCTCCAGAACGGTCTGCACATCCGATTGATCCATTGTAACGGCAATCGGCTCTAATAAAAGCTGCTGGTCAGATGTGTCGTTCTGTGCTTTGAGCCGCTCATAGATCAGCCGTTCATGAGCCGCGTGTTTATCAATAAACATGATGCGTTCATCATCATACTGTACAATGATATATGTTGCAAACGCTTCGCCGATATACTTCAAAGCAGTGTGCTGTTCCTGCAATTCCGCTTTTGGAAGCTCCGGCACAGTATCGGATACTGCCACAGTATCCGATACTGCGGCTGAATCATCGTTTGATAAAGGAAAAGATATTTCCGGTTCATCACCGCGTGAATCTGACGAAGATTCCTCCGGCAGCTGAATCGACTTTGTATTTGACTCTGTATTTTCAGTCCTCTCTGCGCTGGCTCCGTACTCCAAGGCTTCCGGGGCAGCAGTGTCCTGCTGCGGCAGCGCGGAGTAAGACGCTTGAGTAGGAGCGGTTTCTTCCTGTTCCCGCTGCGATACATCTGTACTGTACGCGGCAGCCTGTTGCCGATCGGACGATAAATCCTGCACAACCGTTCTTACGGCGGGCACAGCAGCCGATGCCGCTGAACCGCTGGCGAAAGAAAATACTGCACTGTCGAAGCTTCTCGGCTCGGGAATCCGTATTTCCGGCTCATCGGAACTGCTGTCCTCATGCACAGCAGCAGAGAATCCAAGCTGCGTGCCGCTGTCTGCTCTCGGAGCGATCACAGCGGGTCTTGTAGGATAAGCAGACATAACCGGCATAGAGCTGTTGCGGGTGTCATACGCTGAAACGACCGATTTAACGGCGTAATATACGCAGTCATAGACAGGCTTTTCGTTTGTAAAGCGAATCTCTAATTTTGCCGGGTGAACGTTAACGTCTAAATTAGAGCAATTCATATCCAGACTGATCACACAGGCAGGAAACTTGCCCACCATAATAGAGCCTTTATATGCCTGTTCCAGTGCCGCCATTGCCGTTTTGGTCTTGACATATCTGCCGTTTACAAAGAATATCTGCATATTGCGGCTGGCACGGTTTGCCGCAGTCGGCTTACTGACATAACCGCTCAGTGTGATTCCTCCGGAGGTATAGGACACCGGCATCAGCGTTTCAAAAAACTGCTTGCCGAATACCTGAAATACAGCCGTATCCAGCTGACCGTTGCCGGAGGTTTTCAGCACCTGCTTGCCGTCACGGATATAGGTAAAGCTGATCTCGGTATGCGACAAAGCAATCCTGTCCATCAGAGAGGAAATGTTATTCGACTCAGCAACGTCCTTTTTAAGGAACTTCATACGGGCAGGCACATTATAAAACAGATCTCTGACAAGAAAGGTCGTCCCCTGCGGACAGCCTGCCGCTTCAAACAGCACCTCTTCCCCGCCTTCGATCACATATCTCGTTCCTTCCTCCTCGTGAGCATTTTTGGTAAGAACCTCTGTTCTTGATACCGCGCAGATAGAAGCAAGTGCTTCACCGCGGAACCCGAGGGTCGCAATACTGTCAAGATCGTCCTTTTGCAAAATCTTGCTGGTAGCGTGTCTTAAAAAGGCGTTCCTTACGTCATCACGATACATTCCCTTGCCGTTATCCGTGACGCGCATGAAGGTCACACCGCCGTTTTTAATCTCGACCGTTACCGAGGTCGCCCCTGCGTCTATAGCATTTTCTACAAGCTCCTTAATGACAGAGCCGGGACGTTCGATCACTTCACCGGCTGCGATCAGTTCGGCTACCTGCTTTGTAAGAATATTGATCTCTCCCATTTCTTACCTCCGCTTCACAGTTCATGATTCCTGCTTTGCCAGCTTGATCAGCTCAAAGAGGATATTCATAGAATCCATAGGAGTCAGCTTATTGATATCAATACTGTTCAGCCGCTTTTCAACCAACGTTTCTTCCCTTTGCAGGGTAAACTGCTCCACATCCTCCTGCTGCTTTTTTTTAGACCTTTTCGGCTTAGGATTATCCCGCTCCAGTTCGGCAAGGATTTTTTTGGCACGGGCAATGACGCTTTCGGGCAGTCCTGCCAGTGCCGCTACCTCTACACCGTAGCTTTCATCGGCAGGACCGGGAATAATACGGCGCAAAAAGGTTACGCTGTCCCCGCGCTTGATGGCAGCTATATTATAATTCTTGACACCCTTGACCGTGTTTTCAAGCACTGTCAGCTCATGATAATGCGTTGCAAACAGCGTCTTTGCTCCCAGATGCTTTTTATCGGCAACATACTCCAGAACGGCTCTTGCAATGCTCATGCCGTCAAAGGTCGATGTTCCCCTGCCGATCTCATCGAGGATCAGCAGACTTCTGGGCGTCGCATTCTCAAGAATATAGGCGACCTCATTCATTTCCACCATAAAGGTAGACTGTCCGGAAGACAGATCATCAGAGGCACCGATTCGTGTAAAAATGCTGTCTACGACCGAAATTTCCGCGCTGTCGGCAGGCACATAGGAGCCGATCTGCGCCATCAGGGATATCAGTGCCACCTGCCGCATATAGGTGGACTTTCCCGCCATATTGGGGCCTGTAATGATTGCGACACGATTATCAGCCGTATCAAGATAAACATCGTTCGGAACAAACTGTTTATTGGCAACCAACTGCTCCACAACGGGATGCCGGCTGTTTTTGAGCTTGATCGTACCATTGTCCAGAATCACCGGACAAGCATAGTTATTATCAAAGGCTGTCTGTGCCAGAGAAGCAAGCACATCCAGCACGGCAACTGCATTGGCTGTGCGGCTGATACTGTTGAGTTTTTCTGCTACCCGTTTACGAACGCTGTTAAAGATATCATATTCCAGACCGCACGAGCTGTCTTTTGCTTTAAGCAGCCGCTGTTCCAGATCCTTCAGCTCCTGCGTGATATAACGTTCGCCGCTGGTGAGCGTCTGTTTTCGGATATAGCTATCCGGCACCTGATTCTTATAGGAATTAGGTACTTCAATATAATAGCCGAATACGCGGTTATACCCGATTTTTAGTTTGGAAATACCGGTAGCTTCCCGTTCACGGGCTTCTACCTTCGCCATGACCTCGGAGGTATGATTCATATCAAAACGAAGCTCATCGAGCACCGTATCGAAGCCCTCGCGGATAATACCGCCCTCCCTCACGCTGAACGGCGGATCATCAACAATGGATTTTTCGACCAGCTCAACAATGTCGTCCATCGTTTCAATACGGGAATACATTGTTTTCAGAATACCGCTGTGTGCATTGGCAATACTTTGTCTGACCGCAGGCAGATTCTGAATAGAGGCGGACATCGCTTTCAGCTCCCGCGCGTTGGCATTGCCGTAAATGATACGGGTGATCATACGCTGCATATCGCCGATACCTTTGAGAGCATCCTTCAGCTCCGAACGCATCATAACATTGTCATAAAGCTCGGTAACACCGTTCTGCCGCTTGATAATTCCCGCGACATTTACCAGAGGCTTCTCAATATAGCTTTTGAGAAGTCTTTTGCCCATAGAGGTTTCGGTTTTATTGAGTACAGCAAACAGACAAGCCGATTTATTCTTGCTGTTGAGCGGCTCGGTAAGCTCCAGATTGCGTCTGGTGTTGTAGTCAATATGTACGTATTGATCTTCCTGATAGATCTCGATCTGAGCAATACGCTCCAGTCCTGTGATCTGTGTGTTTTTCAGATAGACCAGCATACCGCACAATGCGCCGACAGTCTGCGGGATTGCATCAAGTCCGAGCGCCTTGAGATGCTCTGCGCGGAAATGCTCCAGCACCGTTCTTTCGGCTGACAGCGGCTCGTAGTATTCATCTTCCATCACATTGACAAAGGCAGACAGCTTATCCTTGAGAAATACGGACAGACCCGTAAAGTCAAGAACTCTGGTATTGATCACAATTTCCTTCGGATAAAACTTTGTGATCTCGTCTTTGATCGCCGCTTCCTGATTCTCATCTGTCAGACGGGTAGCGAACAGCTCTCCCGTTGAAATATCACAAAAAGCAATACCCGCAGCAGCTTCATCTGAAAACACCGAACAGATAAAGTTGTTGCTGCTTTCATCAAGCATACTGGATTCCATCACCGTGCCGGGGGTAACCACACGTATCACCTCACGACGCACGAGTCCCTTTGCCTTAGCGGGATCCTCCGTCTGCTCACAAATACCTACTTTATATCCCTTGGCAACCAACCGCGCTATATACTGTTCGGCACTATGATAGGGTACACCGCACATAGGTGCTCTGTCTTTCAGGCCGCAGTCCTTTCCGGTCAGCGTCAGTTCCAGTTCCTTTGAAGCTATATGGGCATCATCAAAAAACATTTCATAAAAATCTCCGACTCTGAAAAACAAGATCGTATCCTGATTTTGTTCCTTTATACTTAAATACTGCTCCATCAGCGGAGAAAGTCCTGCCATTCTTTCAGCCTCCCGTTGCGTTCTGATGCTGCACTTCTCAGCCGCAGCCGCCACAGGTTGCACAGCTGCCGGAGCAGGAAGCAGTATAATCAGCCGTATCGGGGTCTTCTCCGTCTACGGATTTTTCGATGATCGCGCTGATTCTTCTGATGATGATATCAAGGCTGTCCTTTGCTTCGTTATAGCTGATCATATTCGGGTTGCTCATGATTTCGGCATACACGGTGCGGAATTCCTTGCCGAGATTCTGAAACTGTTCGTTGTCGCGTTCTTCTTCCGGCTTTGCGGTTTCTTCGTCCATCTGTGCCCTGATCATGCTGAATCTGCTGATCGCCTGCTGGAGTTCTTTGTCGTGATCGGCAGCCTCTCTTGCCATTTGAAGCCTGATAAACGCTTCTTCACTTTGTATCCTTCTGCCAAGCTCTCTGGCTACTGCGATCGTATCCATATCCTTTAATTCCATATTTCATTCTCCTTCTCAGTTTTTTATAGTTTTTTCCAATCGGGTCAGCTATTACAAAAGCACCCCGACAAATTATGGCTTATCAATAAGCCTTCCCCTCAGAATCCAGTTTTTAGCTTCTGTTACCTCTGCATAGGCAAAATTGCCAACCATATCAGGAGAGCCTTGCAGCTCTACGATAATGTTATTCTGCGTTCTGGCGTTGAGGATTCCGTTTTTAGCCTGCTCTTCGATCAATACCCGATAGGTTTTGCCAACCATTGACATACAGCGTTTAGCGGCAATCTCTTCCTGTACCTTCAGAAGCTCCGAAAACCATTTTGACTTTTCTTCATAGGGTATCGGGTCATCCATTTTGGCAGCCGGCGTACCGACGCGGGGCGAATAGATAAAGGTAAACAGCGAAGTAAACTCAACCTCTCTGATGAGATCGAGCGTTTTCTGGAAATCCTCGTAGGTTTCACCGGGAAAGCCTACGATCACATCGCTTGTCAGCGACAGATCGGGAATCCTGCTCTTGGCATAGTTTACGATCTCGAGATACCGGGCTGTATCATAGCTGCGGTTCATGCGTTTGAGAATACGGTCGCTGCCGGACTGGAACGGCAGATGCAGATGACTGCAGATCTTACTGTTATCGGCTATCACGTCGATCAGTCCGGCGGAAGCATCTTTGGGATGGGAAGTCATAAACCGCACCCAGAAATCTCCCTCCATATCACTCACCGATTGCAGAAGCCCGGCAAAGCTTGTCTGTTCATCAAGTCCCTTGCCGTAGGAATTGACATTCTGCCCCAGCAGAGTGATCTCTTTATAGCCCGCGCTGATCATCTGCCGTGCTTCATCAAGCACAACGGACGGGCGGCGGCTTCTCTCTCTGCCCCTTACATACGGTACGATACAGTAGGTACAGAAGTTATCACAGCCGTACATGATCGGCAGCCAGCCTTTGAAGCTGCCGTCACGGTGTATCGGGATTCCCTCATAGATTTTTCCGTCATCAGTGCCGCGCTCTACAAAACGCTTTCCCGTGGTAACGGCATGATAGATCAGTTCGGGAAAACGATGGATCACGTGCGTACCGAATACCAGCCCCACGTACGGAAAGCTCTTATATATGCGTGCAGCAATATGCTCCTGCTCCATCATGCAGCCGCACAAGCCGATCAGCAATGAGGGCTTTTTTTGTTTGAGCCTTTTGAGTGCTCCCACATTGCCGAACACTCTGTCTTCGGCATGCTCACGTACCGCACAGGTATTAAAGAAGATCATATCGGCTTCTTCGGTATCTTCTGTAAGCGCACACCCCATTTTCTCCAGCATACCCTTAAGCTTTTCACTGTCCGCAACATTCTGCTGACAGCCATACGTCCGCACCAGTGCCTTTGGCTGACTGTTATTATAGCGGAAATACAGAATATCCTTCAGAAGCTCAGTATATTCGTTCTGTTTTTCCAGTTCTTCTGTTGTATGAATCGTTACATCAGACAATACAAATTCCTCCATTTTACCAATCTGTCTTACATCATACCACATCTGACGCTTTTATTCAACAATCAATTTTGCAGCGCAACGGCGCTGCACCCGTGTTTGCGGCAGCGTCGGCGCTGCACCCGTGTTTGCGGCAGCGTCGACGCTGCACCCGTGTTCGCGGCAGCGCAACGGCGCTGCACCCGTGTTCGCGGCAGCGTCGACGCTGCACCCGTGTTCGCGTTTTCGCTCAGCAACAGAGAAAAGTATCCTCTGCTCATCAGTCGGACAGCATCGTCTGACCTATGCTGCTATTCAACCGAGCTATCGCTCTTAAAACGAGAGATTGGTGCTATGCCGCGCCGCTGACAATTCAATAAGCAGTCTATGATGATCGGGCAGCCCGTTCCGCGTTAAACAGCATTCCGGACGGGACAGTGCCTACGATCACGGTTTCTCCGAGCATGACCGTTGTTTCTACCGAGGATACAGCAGAACCTCCCGGCAAAATGATGTGGATATCCGCCCTCACATACAATGACAGTGTATGTACGGTCTGGTTGATGCCGCCCTCAGAAAGCTCTCCCTTGAAATCGACTGCCGCATTACCCGAAAGTGAAATATATACCGGTACGGAAGGTCCTCTGCCGTTGATCAGTTCGCCGCCGATAATGGTTCCCAGCGGAATATTGACCTCCCTGTTCCTGATATTGGAAATACCCTCCTGAATCCGCAGGGTCACTGCGTTTTTGAGCTTATTGACGATCACGGTATTGGTACTGATGGATGCAATTCTGCCGTCCTCGGAAAGGGTAACTGTTTCCAATTCCTCGGCAGTCAGATCCATTTCGTTCATAACGTCCTCAACGCTTTGATTGATAACCACCGTTGCCATGGACTGTGCCTGTATAGCGGCGGCAGAAACAATGATCGGCTTTAATCTGCATTCCAGAAACAAAACCGATGCCGTCAGCAAGCATAAAACCAGCAGTACCGCCTTTGTCCTTCTGACACCACTGCATCTGCGAAAAGCAGCCATAAAAATCACCCCCGTACATACTATACGGGAGTGATAAAAAGGTGAAAACCGCAAAAGCATTTTCAGCCCGCAAGCAGCGTTTTTACCCCAAGAACAATCAGCACGATCCCGCCTGCCGCACCAGCCGCACCGGCATGAAACCGCCTTAATCGTCCGCCCAGATAGTAGCCCGCTACCGACATTACAAACGTAACACCGCCGATGATCAGTACGGTATTCAGCATCTTGATCGGGCTGTCTGCACCTACAGCCGCAGGCAGGGCAACTCCTGCCGCCAGTGCATCAATACTGGTTGCAGCAGAAAGAACCAGCAATTCCTTTATCGAGCTGTTACAGACACCTACAGTTTTGTCCGTCCGGAAATCATAAAGCATTTTGACACCGAGGAATACCAGAATCCCAAATGCCGCTATATGGTCAAATCGGTCAAAAAAGCCACCGCCTACTTTTCCGATACTCCAGCCCAGCACAGGCATTATTGTCTGAAATACAGCAAACGATCCGCCGGTAAGCAATGCACCTTTCAGTCGGTATCCGTTGTTTTTGATTCCGCTCGTCATGGCAGCAGCCGAAGCGTCTGCGGCAAGTGCAGCGCCCAGTGCTGCGGCAGACAGATAATCCATAAGCTTTCCCCCCGTATCATTCTTTAAGAGCCTGTTTTATAGTAAACGACATTATATTTTAGACTTTGATCAATCATAGGCTGACTGTGGGGACTTTCCGGTAGCCCCCACACCCCTTCGGACACCACTCTGAGTAAGAATATTTTTTTGTCGCCTACTATATACACATCGTATGCGGGAAAAGGCTTAGATATGACGGAGACTCAGACCTCTACCTCAACGTCCTCTCCGCAGTATACAGAATAGATCATACACTGCTTTACGGGCAGGTCAAAAAGCTGTTCGGCTGCTTTTTTATAAAGGCAGAGCTGCTTGCGGTATCTCTGTGCCAGCATCGACGCAGAAGAAACCTTATCGGTTTTATAGTCAATGATGGTAATGCCATCCTCCTCCACCGCAACGCAGTCCATAGCACCTTGCAGGATCGCACTGTCATCAACCGCGGCAGAATCGTCCACATCTCTTGCAGAAATATTGACCGTAAACCGGAATTCCCGCAGCAGATGCTCTTCACCAAGACACAGCGCACTCTTGATATGTGCATACACTCTGCTTTTGAAAAAAGCACGCAGCTTATCGGCATCCAACGAATCATATTGCTCCTTTGTGAGATATCCCTCATCAAATACGCGCTTCATCTCGGAAGCAAGCTCCTGTTCGCTGAGGGCAAAATCCACAAACTGTAAAAATGCGTGCATGGCTGTTCCCTTTTCTGCACCTGTCATGTTCAATGTCTGCATAAAAGCGGGTCGGGAATCTGCAACATGAGCAAGCAGCATATCACTGTGCGTCAGGGCAGATGCCGATACCTTGGCGGGTACAGACGTTCGTGCTTCATAACGATAATGCTGTCCGAAACGGCTTTCCAGAAGTGCGGAAAGCTCCTTGTCGGGTTCGGCGGCTTCAACCGCTTCGCTGCTCTGTTCCTGCTGCCGCTCAACCTGATCGGCAATCACACATTTCCATCTTGCTTTGGTGGGAATCACCGCAGCCGGGTCTGACTCCGCCATTTCTCTGAGTACATCAAAATCAGGGTGCACCATGGCGCACATCAGAAGCCAGTCTGAGAGCTTTGAGGTGCGGTTGACTTCGTAGGACAGAATTCTGCCGTCTTCAATTTTTGCCGCTGCCGCAATTTTTTTGAGCTTGTTGGTAAAGCCGTCTTCCGAAGTGGAGGAAATGGTAATCACCGGAATCAGCTTTTCCTTTGCTCTGGTTGCCGCAACATACAAAAGCCGCATGGCTTCACTGCGTTCGTCCTCGCTCTTTTTCTGTAGAATGATATTTCGCTGCAGGGTATTGAATTTGAGCATGGTATTTTTCTCAATGGTACGCAGTCCGATACCAAATACAGGGTGACACACAATGTCATCAGGTGTTTTATCGCCCTCGGATTCCAGATTGGCAAGAATACAGATCGGAAACTCCAGACCCTTGGAGCGGTGTATCGTCATGATACGTACTGCATTGGCAGGTGCGGTATCTTCGGCGGTGATATCTGTGCCGTGTTCCTCCAGAAAATCCACGTGTCTGATAAATGAGGAAAGACTGCTCTGACCGCCGCTTTCATATTCACGGATATACCCTAAGAATTTACGAAGATTTTTCATTCTCAGACCGCCGTTGTCCATAGCACTGACTACGGACAAAAAGCCCGTTCTTTCAAAGAAAGCACTGAGAAGTCTGCCGGTGCTGAGTGTGACCGAAAGAGTGGAGAGTGCATCGGTTTCATTCAGAAAGAAGCGGCATTTTTGCTGCAGATCCTCATCTGCCTTTTCATCATTCACACACGCAAACAAGCGGCTGTAGGTATATTTTGCGGGATAAAGATTTTTGAGTACAGAAAGGTCATTCGGCGTAAAGCCGAATACCGGACACATCAGTGCTGCGATCATGGGAATCTCCTGCAGCGGGTTATCAAGAATTCTCAGCACAGACAGAGCCGTATTGACCTCGCGGCAGTTAAACAGGCTGTATCGTCTGTTGATATAGGCGGGAATACCGTTTCGGTTAAGGATTTCGGCATAGGTTTCACCCGCTCCTGCAAGGTTGCGCATCAGAATACAGATATCGCTGTAATCCGGTATTTTATCAAGGTGCATTTCACCGTTCTTGTCCTTGCTATTGATCAGAGCATCCCTGCTTTCGGTCATGCGGCGGATCAATGCGGCAATATACTCTGCCTCCTGTTCGCGGGCAGTAAGCTCTGAACCCTTCCCGCAGGCATTGATGATATGGAACTCGGTTGACGGTGCATCGGAAAGCTCATATTTTGCACCGACCTTCAGCTTTTCTTCCTCGTTATACTCTATTTCTCCGACAAGGCGCGACATCAGCGTTTCAAAAATGTAGTTGATACTGTCAATGACACCGTCTGCACTGCGGAAATTCTTATCAAGAATAATTCGTGCAGGAAACTGCGGGTCATTTCTGTCATAAGGGAGAGATTCCTCTCTCTGCCGCAGGAATATTTCGGGAGAAGCGTAGCGGAAACGATAGATACTCTGCTTTGCATCGCCTACCACAAATATGTTGCTGTCGTCTTTGGAGATCGCACTGTAAATACATTTTTGCGTGGCGTTGGTATCCTGATATTCATCGACCATGATCTCGTCATACCGCTCCGAAAGCATTTTGGCAAAATCGGTTCTGACAAGCCGGTCACCCTCCCGTGTTACCAGCAGCCTGAGCATCAGATGCTCCAGATCGGAATAATCCAGAACACTCCGTTCCTTCTTCTCTTCAAAGAACCGCTTGTCAAATTCCTCCATCATACTGCACAGACAGCAAACCGCCGGATAAAGATACTCCATATCCTCCCGGAACTGCTCCTCCGTAAGAAGAAACAATTTGCCGAGCATGGGAACAACGTCACCCTTGATGATCTCAAAACCGGATTTGACAAGCTCTATTTCCCGTATGATCCCCTGTGCATCGGTGCATTTATCGGGCTTGGGTTTGGAAGGACTGCGGAAGTTCAGCTTACGGCTCTTGGAATCGAGCAGTGCATCCTGTTCAAAGGCTTCACTAAAGGAACGGATATGTCCGGATACTGTGTTCCACGATTTTGTATGAAGCTTCTGATCGAGCTGCATGAAAAAGGAATCGTAATAATCATACAGATTTCTTGCCTTACTTTTGACCCAGGCAGAAGCAAATTCATTGTTATCGTCATATACGATCTTCTCGATTTCGCTGAGCAAACGCACTGCATAGTCCACACAGGAAGCTCCATAGGCATAAGCAAAGGCAGCATATTCGCTGGAGGAAAGTGACAACTCCGGATGATACTGTGCAGCAGAAGCGCGTAGCCATTCATAGGGAAACGGGTGCGAATTGCAGTTATCATAAAGCGTAAGGAGTGCCTTTTCCATGTTCCTGTCATTTTTCCGCTTGGCAAGCAGTGTGCTGAGTCTGATAAATGCCTCATCACCGGAAGCATACTGTTCTTCGATCAGTTCCGACAGAATATCATGCTTGATCACATCCGCCTCAGAATCCGACAGAATACGGAAATCACGGCTGATATCCAGCATAAAGAAATTCTCTTTAATGATCTTGGAGCAAAAGCCGTGTGCGGTACAGATATCTGCATTGGAAAGCAGCATCTGCTGACGGCGCAGAAGCGTACTGTCGGGGTTCTTGCGGAGCAGATCATCAATATCTACGGCGATACGCATTTTCATTTCTGCCGCCGCCGCTCTTGTAAAGGTAACGATCAGAAACCGGTCGGCATCTACGGGTTTTTTAGGGTCTGTAAGCTTTCGGGTCACACGCTCTACCAATACTCTCGTTTTACCCGAACCGGCGGCTGCCGATACGATGATCGAACCGCCGTTAGCTTCAACGGCATCCAACTGCTGCGGAGTATAATTAACATCAGCCATTGTCCTCAACCTTCTTTCTGATCAGTTCTTCCGCTTCTTCGTCCTTATACGGCAGAAGCTTTCTGTATGCCTTGCCTTCCTCAAAGCCGCAGACACTGCTATAACTGCAATACTGACAGGCATTCTTTGTTGATGATGTCACAGCGGGCATTCTTTCGATCCTTCCATCGAGCAGCGACTGCGCCATTTCTACAAACATCTTGTCAATATAGGCAAATATTCTGCCGTAGCTTTCAAGCGACACCACCGAGGTCTGCTGGGCATTATAGTCTGTGCCGTTGGATTTCAGCTTTGCGGGAATATAAATACCCTGCACATTCTTTTCCATGGCATTGAGAACATCTAAATCCCTGATCAGCAATCCGTTCATTTTGAGCGACCTTTTCTCCTCTGCCCTTTCCTGTGCCACGGCATCTCCGGAGTGTACATCGCCAACGGCAGTATCCGG
>CACYDW010000081.1 GCA_902773325.1 uncultured Ruminococcus sp. | reverse complement strand
ATAGCTCGGTCGGATAAAAGCATAGGGCAGATTATGCTGTCTGACTTATCAGCAGAGGGGATTTCCCTATGGTGCTGAGCGAAAACGTGAAATAGGGTGCAGCGCCGTTGCGCTGCGAAAATTGATTTTTCTGTGCAGATATGATATGATGGGTGGTGTAAAAGGGTGGTGGAGCAAATGGGAACCAAAAAGGTCAGAATCGCGGTAATCGGGGGCGGTGCGGCAGGTCTGTGCTGTGCGGTAAGATGTGCCCGGCATTTCGGAAAGGGCAGTACATTGATCATCGAACGACAGCCCCGCACAGGCCGCAAGCTCCTTGCAACGGGCAACGGGCGGTGCAATATTACCAACCGCAATGTATCTCTTTCACACTATCACGGCGATAAACGGCTTATTCGCGCCATGCTTTCGCGGTTCACAGCAGATGACTGCGAACATTTTTTCAGACAGCTCGGCATTCTGCTCCGTGATGAGGACGGCGGACGGGTCTACCCCTACAGTAACCGCGCCACTACCGTACTCGACTGCCTGCGCCTTGCCTGTGTGCGATCCGGTGCAGAGGAGCTTTGCGGCTTTCAGATACGCACGATCAGAAAATCCGGCAGACAGTTTATTTTGCAGTCGGACAATATAAGAGTGATATCTGATTACCTTGTATTCGCGACAGGCTCGGCGGCAGCCCCCCAGCTCGGCGCAGATGACAGCGGCTTCCGCTTGCTGGAGGACAGCTTCGGTATTCTGTCAACACCTCGGTTTCCGGCTCTTGCTCCCGTGAATACCAAGGAACATTACAGCCAGCTCAAAGGAGTCCGTGCCAAGGGTACAGTCACACTGCTCGGTGGCGATAAGCGGATTCAGACCAGCAAGGGCGAAATACAATTCACCGAAAAGGGTCTTTCTGGAATTTGTGTATTCGATCTGTCAAGGTATGTCAACGAATTCTTTGCTCTGGGAACGGTCAACGGCAAACAATACCGCCGTATCCGGCTTTCCGTTGATGTCATGCAGGAATTCAGTCATGAGGAATTGTGTGCATATCTGCATGAATGTAAAAAAATCTTCGCCGATGAAAAAGCTGCCGCCGTTTTATCGGGGGCACTGGACAAAAAGCTTTCGCAGACGATCGCTGACGATTGCCGCTTATCCACCGTACCGTGCCGCACACTCGACAGCAGCAGCATAGAACGGCTGGCGTATAGTGCCAAAAATCTGCTGTTTACGCCCATCGCGTCAGATGATCTGCGTTCGGCACAGGTGTGCGCCGGCGGAATCGACTCCACAGAAGTCGCCCCCGATACCCTCATGTCCTACCGCGTGGAAAACCTCTATATCTGCGGTGAACTGCTCGATGCAGACGGCGAATGCGGCGGCTACAATCTGCACCTTGCCTTTGCGGGCGCTCATACGGCGGCAGATGCGATCATCAGCGGCAGCACCGGAATATAAACTATAAAATAAAGGAAATAACTATGATCAGGATCAATGATATTACACTTCCACTGGAATACGATGAAACCACGCTCAGAAAGTCAGCGGCAAAAAAGCTGAATATCCCGCAGTCCGATATTCAGGCTGTCGCACTCTACAAGCGGAGTGTTGACGCAAGAAAAAAAGATCATGTATGCTTCAAGGCCGCACTTGATGTCAGATTGTACGGCGATGAGAAACGGGCAGTGAAAAAATGCCGCACCGCTGTCATCGCCGAGGAATACAGCTATACGCTTCCCACAGGGAACAAGCAGCGTGAACGTCCTGTGATCATCGGAAGCGGTCCGTGCGGGCTGTTCTGTGCTCTGATACTGGCGCAGGCGGGACAAAATCCGGTCGTTGTGGAGCGCGGCAGAGATGTTGACAGCCGTACCGCTGATGTTGACCGCTTTTTCAAGAGCGGTATCCTGAATACCGACTCCAACGTACAGTTCGGTGAGGGCGGTGCAGGCACATTCTCAGACGGTAAGCTCAATACCGGCACAAAGGACAGCCGTATCCGCAAGGTGCTGACAGAATTTGCCGCCCACGGCGCGCCCGAAGAAATTCTCTGGCTTGCCAAGCCCCATATCGGCACAGACAAACTCAAAAGTACCGTTAAGAATATCCGCAAAAGCATTATCGCTCTCGGCGGAGAGTTTTTATTTGAAACCACGCTCACCGGTATCCGGACTGCTGACGGCAGAGTCACCGGCGCAGAGCTTTCGCGCAGCGGCAGCAGTTTCACGCTCCATACCGACCATCTTGTTTTAGCCATCGGTCACAGTGCGCGCGACACCTTTGAAATGCTCTGCGGCATGGGAATCCCCATGGAACAGAAGGCTTTTTCCATGGGCGTGAGAATCGAACACCCGCAGGAGCTGATCAATAAAAGTCAGTACGGCTCGTTCAGCAGCAGCCCCTATCTTTCGGCGGCAGACTATAAGCTTGCCGTACACCTGCAAAACGGCAGAGGGGTCTATACCTTTTGTATGTGTCCCGGCGGAACGGTCGTCGCCGCCGCCAGCGAACACGGCAGACTGGTGACAAACGGCATGAGCGAATTTGCCCGCGATAAAGAGAATGCCAACTCCGCACTGCTGGTAGGCATTGCGCCGTCCGACTTCGGCAGCGAAGAACTTCTTGCGGGTGTTGCCCTGCAAAGACGGCTGGAAGAAAGCGCCTACCGCCTTGGCGGAGAGAACTATCACGCGCCCGTACAGCGGGTATGTGATTTCATGGCAAAGCAGCCCTCATCTCGTATCGGAGCCGTTGTACCGAGCTATCGTCCGGGCTATGAGCTGACAAGCCTTGACCGCTGTCTGCCGTCCTTTATCACCGATTCCCTGCGTGAGGGTATTACGCTCATGGACAAAAAGCTCTCGGGCTTTGCCTTCGGCGATGCTGTTCTCACAGCGGTAGAAAGCCGCAGTTCTTCACCCGTCAGGATTCTGCGGGGCGAAAATATGCAGTCCGTTGCCTTAGCCGGATTGTATCCCTGCGGCGAAGGCGCGGGATATGCGGGCGGCATTATCTCCGCCGCTGTGGACGGTATCAGAGCCGCCGAGATCATTGCTTCCTCACAGATATAATACTAATATCAGATAGACAGGGCGAAAAAGATTTAAGCGGAAAATTTCGCAGAGCGAGGCGGAAGACACCGCTTGGCTGGCGCCAAGCAAGGATGACAACGATGCTATGCGGAATTTAACGCCAAAGATTGTCGTCAGGTCTATTTGATATTAGTAT
>CACYDW010000080.1 GCA_902773325.1 uncultured Ruminococcus sp. | reverse complement strand
TCAACAAAAAAGTCAGCCTTGCGGCTGACTGGCAATTCATCACCGACCTATAGAGGTCGGTGTCTTCTTGCCATATTAGGATAAATCCGCGCAAATTTGAAGAAATATTGCTTGAATTATGAACAAACTGTAAACACTATGAATGAACTATGAACGAACTATGAACGGGTTTTGAAATTGCTTTTCGTCAAAACAAACATAAATTTTACCGTTGTTAATGTAAAATAGACAAATACCCCCTACTTTCGTGCGAAAGAGGGGATGCCGTTGTGCAAAATAAATAAAAAAGCGGCTTGTAATTTTATGTCAAATTCAAAAAAAAATCAAAAAAAACTGTTGACAATTTGTTCATAAAGAGTTAATATAATAACAACAAATGAACAACGCATTCCTCCCTTCAGAGTGCAAAGTTCAAAGTAAAAAAATTTATTTTAAGAAAGAGGTAATTGTCATGAAATTCACAAGCAAAAAAGGTTTTACACTCGTTGAGCTCGTAGTAGTTATCGCTATCCTCGGTATCCTCGCAGCTATCGCTATTCCTTCAGTTGTAGGTATCATCCAGAACGCTCAGAACACATCTAACGAGTCCAACGCTAAGGAACTCGACAGCGCTTGCAAGGACTTCTACGCTGGTGTATCTTCAGGCCAGATCAACGAGGAAGATGACGGTTCTAAGGTTTCTGCTACACTTCCTTCAAAGACCGCTACAGTTTCTTACAAGAAGTCTGCTGCTAAGGCTCTTACAATCAACTCTGCTGTTGAGTATGCTGCACTTTCTTCTAAGTTCGACAGCAACAAGATCCAGAACTATGGCTTCATCAGCAAGAACAACGAGGGTACAATCGTATTCTGGGATACAGCTGAACAGGCTAACTGCAAGCACTTCAATGCACAGGGTCTCAACTGCACATTCGATGCTCTCTACAACGGT
Source organism: uncultured Ruminococcus sp. (assembly GCA_902773325.1). Taxonomy (GTDB): domain Bacteria; phylum Bacillota; class Clostridia; order Oscillospirales; family Acutalibacteraceae; genus UBA1213. Next base: position 33,211 of record CACYDW010000080.1, on the reverse strand, counting down.
GCAACTTGTACCACATGGACAACTGGTGCTGCAACAACCTGATCCTGAGGGCTATTGTACGAGCGTAAGGCTCATGAAAACAAGTTTGGCGTGTGAACCACACACTAAATAACAACACAAAGAAGCCTGAAGCTCTGTGCTTCGGGCTTCTTTTGAGTTATCATAGTTGTTGATAAAGACGGGCGCAGCGCAAGGCGCCGCAGTCGGAAAGCGTTCCTTTCCCTTCCGGAATGCTATTAGTGCAATGAAGGAAAAGAGGTAATGAAATGAAGCTGTACAGTAAAAAAGGTTTTACACTGGTAGAATTAGTCGTAGTTATTGCGATTCTTGGTATTCTGGCAGCAATTGCTATTCCCTCTGTTGTGGGAATTATATCCAGCTCTCAGATAACTTCATGTGAAGCCAATGCAAGAGAACTTAACAATGCCTGCAAGCGGTTTTATGCACAGGTTGGTTCGGGTATTGTAAATGAAACAGACGGCGGTGAGAAGGTTGATGATTCGGTAGGTGTTCTGCCCGCCAAAAATGCACCTCTGTCTGCAAAACGTTCCATTCTTTCCGGTTTGAAAATAGAGTGCGCTATTCAATATTCGGGATTGACATCAAAATTCCCGAATGAAAACTCCCTTAAGGAATACAGATATATCACACTCAACAAAGAGGGAACGGTCGTTTATGGAGATACCTATGAGGGTGATTCCGGTGATCTGGCAGAATTGCATTTGACCACAACCTTTGCCGACTTGTATGAATAATTGCATTTTGTGCAATATTCACAAAAAAGACCAATATTCTCAACGATAACAAGACTCGCGGCAATCGTCGCGAGTCTTGTTTGGTTTTAAAATAGTTGGTGATTATAACTAAAATATCCGCTCTACTCTTGTTATATGATTGGCAGCAATCGTATTATTGCATAAATATTGAGCGAAAAATATAACTATGTGCACAAATAATAAATTTTTCAAAAAAACGATTGAAATCGCTTCTTTTTTGTGATAAAATAACAAAAAGGATATTATAACTCTCGGTATGTTTGTATGTACGTGCAGAAAATACCGGAAGTTTAATATTTCAGGCCGACTGCTAATTAAAATTTTTAAGAGTGTGGTGTATTTATGAAATCGATAGCAACAATATTGCAGCTTACCCGCGGACTTTTGATTCTTACTCCTGCTGAATATGAAAAGTCAGAAGGCGGTCTGCAGATCAAATCCAAAAAAGGCGGCTCTACGCCTGCTACGTTCAGCCTGCCCCAGATCTTTGAGCTTAATGAATCTCTGAAGGATCATCCCTACGAGAAATCCGAGGAGCTTGCGGCATTTGTAAAAAGATGTGCCGAAAGTGTAAGCATGGAGCTGGGGGACATTTTCCTTTGTATTGAGGATGAAGATGTCCTTATCACCAAGGAATATAAGCATGCCCCTTCTAAGGACAAGCTGCTGCGTACCTTTGCACAGGTAGAGGCAGAAGCAGTTCTTCGTCAGGAAGTAAGCAAGTATACGATCCTGAATTTTGAGTACGGTCAGCAGTACGGTAAATCCAGTAAAAATGAGGATGTTTCAGCATCTCTCTTCGCAATGAATACCGGTATCCTCACGGATATCAGAGCAAACTTTGAGGCTGCGGGTCTCCGAGTGGCAAAGGTAACACCGCCTATCGCCGGTCTGCTCTATACCTCTAAAATGGACATCAACTCGGCAACAAGGGCGATCGCTCTGATCAGTATGGACTTTGCGGCAACACGTCTTGTTGTTCTTCATAACGGTGCACCTGTGTTCCAGCAGTCCTTCTCGGGTATCCTCGAGGATATCGCCGAGCTGTTCATGCTGGAGTTTGGTGTCAGTAAGCTTGGCGCGATCGACCTGATCCGTCAGGAGGGTCTCGGCGTTTGTAACAAGTGCAACTCTGCTGCTACCAGAAAGCAGACAATGGCAATGCTCGATAACGCAGCCGGTGAAATTCTGAGAAACCTCAGAATGGTCATCTCCACCATGAAGCTCGATATCGACCAGATCATCCTTTCCGATGCTCTTGCAAAGCTGCCCAATATCGGAGCCTACTGCCGTCAGGTTGGTCTTACTGCTCCTATGGAGAACATTACCAATCTCTATTCCGGCGGTTCACAGCCCCCTATTGCAGCGGATTCCGCAAAACAGAGAGGCTTTGATGCAACCTCTTTCGTTACCTTTAACGGTGTATTGACCATGCCCGTTACCGAGGCCAATATGATCCTCGGTGAAACCAACCTGCTTTCTACCATGAAGGGCAAGGATTCCCATAAGCTCGGCAACTTTATTACCGGTGTTGTTGCACTGGGTGCCGTAGCATATATGGGTCTTGTGGGTGCATGGTGGGGCGCACTTGAGCTTCAGAAGAATTCTGATGCAAACGAGCTGAGCAACCCCAACTTCAAAAAGGCACAGCAGCTTATCGATGATGAAAAGCAGTATACCGATGCACTGGCAAACCTTGAGGTAGATCTCCAGACACTGCCCCAGACACAATACAAGACTTCAACAGTTCTGACAAACTTCCGTGAGCAGATCATTGATACAACTCTGAACCTGAGATCCTATAACTACATCAATACTCTCGGTCAGTTTTCTACCAATGTCAATCTTGAGAGCTTCGATGCATTCATTGATTTCAAGAATAATGTCAATGATGCCGGCTACTTTAAGATGACAGATGCTTACAGCGTTTCAAAGAGTACGATCGGATCGGCGGAAAATGCTCAGCAGACCGTATCCTCCGGTATTACGCTGACACTGACGGATCAGGCAATTGCTGACGGTTCGGTTGAAATGCAGGAGGCACTCAGAGTCAAAGCAGAAAACGCTGAAAAGAATGCCGATGACGGTAACGATAAGAAGAATGGTTCGGATACCAGCAAAACAGAGTCATCAGGCGGCAACAAGGCAGAGTCGGGCGCAGATTCGTCTTCCTCCGACGCATCTCAGGCTTGACCGGAATTATATGACATCAGCCATATAATCAGAACGAACTGCCGAATAACATCGGTAAATTTCCTGACGGAGGTAAATAACAATGGATAAAAAATCGGTAAATATACCTACATACATCTTTGTGCTGATCGTTTTGCTGATAGCAGTGATGGTATTCATTTTCCTGGTACACGCACCCTTCAGGGAGCAGCGTCCGATCTACGAATCGAATCATGCATCGGCTGTGTCACAGATCAGTTTGTATAATGACTATCTTTCAAGAGCAGATTCAGTTCAGGCAAAGATCGATGAGATGAGAGCGGAGTATGAGGAACGCAGCGCAAAGCTTTTCGTCAATGCGAAGCAGTCCCCTGATGACATTCGTGACATGGTAAATGGTCTGAACTACGAGCTTAATAACTTTACCATTACAGAAGGTGTTCCGGACAGTGAGGGAAGATCAACTGTTGCCGGCTACCCCCTCTATTCAACAAGCATCGCACTGACCTTTACAGCTTCTGAAGAAACACTTCTTGCAACGCTGGATTACCTTGAAATCGAGTCGGATGGTTCCTATTATGTAAACACCCTGAATGTCAATGCCATTGAACAGGCATCGGGTGCAACCTCCACCGAGCAGCTCTATAACGTTAACCTCAGCATGAACCTCTACTACTTTAACACAGAGGTTGAGCCTACAAAGCCTGCAAGCTCCTCTCAGGCTGAGTCCTCTAAGTAATATTTGCACTGCTACGGTATACAATTATGCAGATTTTAGATTATCTTCAGACCACAGAAGGAATTGTCTGGACAATTCTCTGTGTGCCCATAGGTTTTTTGCTTACCTTTCTTGCATATTATATTATCAATCATGTTCCCGCTGCATGGCTTTGTGAGTACGGTGAAGAGCCGGCTTCGGAGCTGCTCAGCGGGCAGCGGGTAAGCTATAAGCGCTCGGGCGTATGGCTTTCGGTACTCACCTCGGTATGTCTGGTGATGTGCCGTCTGCAGTTCAATCATGGCTTTGATATATATTTTGCTGCCTTTTCGCTCATCATCGTAATTGCACTGATGATCGCTGTATCAGACATCAAATATATGATCATTCCCGACCAGTTTACTGCCGCATTGGCACTGCTCGGTGCAGGTATCAGCCTGTATGATATTCTGCGATCCTACAGAGTACTCCACAGTACATGGTGGGCACCGCTTGTCGGTATTGCGATCGGTGCCGGTGCTATGCTGTTAGTCGATGTTGCCGGTATGCTGGTATATAAAAAAGAAGGTATGGGCTTCGGCGATGTGAAGCTGTTTGCTGCCATTGGTATGCTTGCCGGAATTACCGGAACGATCTGCACCTTTTTTATTGCGGTCGTAGCGGCAATGGGCAGTCTGGTTGTTATAGCGATCGTCAGAAAGGTTCGCGGACAAGAGGCATCGTCAGCGGAGAAAACAGCCGGTGAAGAAACACCGGAAACCGCTTCGGAAGAAGTAACCGATGACGAAGCACCGGAAACCGCTTCGGAAGAAGTAACCGATGACGAAGCACCGGAAACCGCTTCGGATGAATCCGCCGACGAGGAAAGCAAAACCGGAGGCACATACTTTGCATTCGGCCCGTATATAGCGGTAGCCGTAATTGCGTATCTTTCGCTTTTTGATATTGTTCTGTATTTAGCAGAGTCCTATCTTAAATTATTTGGACTTTAACGAGGAGCTGAAATAATGAGAGTAAGTAACTTGAAAATCGGACAAATTCTTATTAACTCCGGTGATATTACCGAGGAGCAGCTTGAGGAGGTTTTGCAAAAACAAAAAACCAGTAACAAGCGTATTGCGGATCTACTCATTGAGGATAAGATCGTTACCGAGCAGCAGGTTTGCAAAGCACTCGAAAAGCAGCTCTATATTCCTTATCTTGACCTTGACGATATTAAGATACCTGAAGAACTGAACAGCGTTATGTCTGAGGAGCTTGCAAACTCGACGATGGCGATCCCCGTCGATCTGGAGGGCAGATTCCTTACAGTTGCGATCGCTGACCCGCTGAACTATCAGGGACTCAAGGATATTTCAATTGCAACAAAATATAAGGTTAAACCCGTAATTGCAGAGCCGTCTAAAATTACAGCAAAGATGCGTGAGATCTATGCGGCTCAGAAGGCAATGGACGACGCAAAGGAATTCCTTGAATCACAGGGCGGCGGCAAGACCAAGGCTCAGCTTGAAGCGGAGGCTGCTGCGGCAGATGCAAATGCCAACGATCAGCCGATCATCCGTTTCGTTAACTCCATGATCGAGGAAGCAATCTTCTCCAAGGTATCCGATATTCATATTGAACCGATGGAGAAATGCCTCAGGATTCGTTTCCGTATTGACGGTAAGCTCCAGATCTATATGGAAACCAGCCCGGAGCTGATTCCTTCGGTTACATCACGTATCAAGTTCATAGGAAACATGAACATCGCAGAAAAACGTATTCCGCAGGACGGTCGTATCAACTATAAGGTTGCCGGCAAGGAAATCGACTTCCGTATTTCAGTACTTCCCAGCGTTTACGGTGAGAAGATCGTTATGCGTATTACGACCTCCCTCGGTATGGACCTTAAAAAGGAGAATATAGGCTTCCTGCCCGAAAACCTTGCAAAGTTCGACCACCTTGTCAAGAGCCACCGCGGCATTATCCTTGTTACGGGCGCTACCGGTTCCGGTAAATCAACAACGCTTTATACCGCTCTCAGAGAGGTTATGAGTGAGGATATCAACATCATCACCGTTGAGGATCCTGTTGAGCAGCTCCAGCCCGGTATCACACAGGTACACGTTAACGAAAAAGCCGGTCTGACCTTCGCCGCAGCCCTGCGTTCCATTCTTCGTCAGGACCCCGATATTATCATGATCGGTGAGATCCGTGACGGTGAAACAGCCGGAATCGCGGTTCAGGCGGCTATCACAGGTCACTTGGTGCTCTCTACCCTCCATACCTACGATGCTCCCAGCTCGGTTGCCCGTCTGGTAGATATGGGTATTGAGCCATACATGGTATCTTCGGCTCTGCTTGGTATTATCGCACAGAAGCTTGCCCGCCGTCTTTGCGTAGAATGTAAGGAGGCATATACGCCCGATCAGAACGAAAGATTGGGTCTGGATCTTGACCCGAATGAGCCGATTACGCTCTACCGCCCTGTAGGCTGTGAAAAGTGTGGTAAAAAGGGCTATAAGGGACGTATTGCAGTACATGAGGTCATGCTTCTGACGACAAAGCTCAAAAGAGCGATCACCGATGGAGTAAGTACAGATGACCTGAAGGTGCTTGCCATCGAAGAGGGTATGATTCCTATGAAAGAAAACGTAAGGCGAGATGTACTTCAGGGACTTACCTCTTATGAGGAGTTCATTGATATGACAATTTCCAACGACTGATCTGGGACTGATCATCGTGCAGCCGCAGGGAGCGGACTGTGTGTTTTGCTCCCCGGTGTGCCTGTGGTCCTGAAATATAAAAATGAATGGGGTAGATTTTAGATGGATTTTTACAGCTTGGTTAAAGAAGCCGTTGGCAAGGGCGCATCCGACGTACATATTGCGTCAGGTAACCACCCGGCTTACAGACTTCATGGCAACGTATTCTTCACAAATGATCCCGCGCTCAATGAGGCGGAGGTTACAGCTATTATCAAAGCCGTACTGAACAAGTCGCGTTTTGAAACATTTCTCCAGACAGGTGAGGCCGATGCCGCTGTTGAGATCGGTGAGTGCGGCCGTTTCAGAGCGAACGCTTTCAGACAGCGTAACGGTACAGCACTGGTACTCCGTGTAATTAACAGTGTTGTTCCTGAGCTTTCAACCCTAAACCTCCCGCAGTCAATCAAAAAGACCCTTGAATTGAACTCAGGTCTGGTTCTGATGTGCGGTCCTACCGGCTCCGGTAAATCGACCACCCTTGCGGCTCTGCTCAATGAGATCAATAAGTATAAGAGCAGACACATTATCACCATCGAGGACCCTGTTGAGTTTATTCATACACCGAAGCGCTGCATCATTAACCAGAGAGAGATCGGACTGGACAGCCGTTCATATCCTATGGCTCTTCGTGCTGCCATGCGTGAAGACCCCGATATCATTCTCGTAGGTGAAATGCGTGACCGAGAGTCCATTCAGATCGCCCTTACCGCAACTGAAACAGGTCACTTGGTTTTCTCTACCGTACATACAGAAGGTGCGGCTAAGACGATCGACCGTCTTGTAGATATCTTCCCCGCAGACCAGCAGCAGCAGATCAGAGTTCAGCTTTCAACTTCCCTTAAGGCTGTTATTTCTCAAAGACTTCTGCCCCGTGCAACAGGCGGACGTATTGCAGCGTTTGAGATCATGTTCGTTACAAACGCTATCAGTAACCTTATACGTGAAAATAAAGTCGCTAATATTCAGCAGAATATCCAGCTTGGTCAGCAGTATGGTATGATCACCATGGGCAAGAGCATTGAGAACCTTCTTGCACAGGGTCTTATCACCGAACAGATCGCTAAAGCATGGAGCTTTGATGTTGGTGATACTGACGCAAGAAGATAAGGGAGTGAACAGTATTGAAGTATAAATATACGGCGATGAACGCCAGAAATCAGAAGAAATCCGGCGTTATAGATGCTGAAACACAATCACAGGCTATGAGTAAGCTCCGTGAGCGCGGTCTGATCGTTCAGGAGATCTCCGAGGCCGGAAAAAACGCCGATGAACCTACCAGTATCTGGGAAATGGACTTCGGCGGAGATATTCATACCAAAAAAATCGCCCCCAAAAAGCTTTATCTGATCTTTAACCAGATGGCAATGATGATGAAGGCAGGCGTTAACCTGTCTATGTCCATGTCCATTATGATCGAATCAGAAAAAGACAAGAGTATGCAGAAGATTCTGAAAGAGATGAACGAAAACCTCTATACCGGTTTTACTCTCTCTCAGGCAATGAGAAATTTTGCCGGCTTCCCTGTCGTCTACATCAGTATTATTGAGGCCGGTGAAGCAAACGGTCGTCTTGATGAAGCATTTGAGCAGTGCGCCCTGATCTGTAAAAAGACGATGGCACTGTCCGGTAAGATCCGTAGTGCATTGATGTACCCGTTGTTCCTGATCGTACTGGTAATCGTCGTTGTATTCATTCTTTGTATCGTCGTACTTCCGACCTTTAAGGACGTATACGGAAGCTTCGGTGCGGAGCTGCCGGGAATTACGCAGGCAATGATGGGTCTGTCTGACTTCCTGATTGCTTGGTGGTGGCTGTTGATCCTCGTTGGTGTTGTGATCGGTGTAGGCTTCTCCATGATGAAAAAGAAGAACGAGTCCTTTTCACTGTTTGTTGATCAGTATATCATGAAGATTCCGCTGGTTGGTCCCATCATTCGTGAAAGCTCTCTGGCTCGTTTCTGCCGACTGATGTCCACTCTGACAGATGCCGGTATCCCGATTCACAGAGCGATGAACCTTGCAAAGGAAACTGTACCGAATTCCTTCGTAAGAGAGAATATTCAGCACGTTATTGATGACGTACAGATCGGTATTACGATTCATGATGCAATGGCAAAGCACCCCGTATTCGATGCGATCCTCGTTTCGATGATCCGAGTAGGTGAGGAATCCGGTATGCTCGGTGACTCTCTCTTTAAAATGGCTAACCTCTTTGAGGATCAGTCTGATGAATCCGTTCAGAAGCTTACAGATGCGATGACACCTATCATGACCGTTGTAATCGGTGTAGTTGTTGGTACACTCGTTGTTGCAATGATTCTCCCCATGTTCGGTGTATACAGCGTTATCGGATAAAACAAGAACACTACAAATACCCCAACTCTCTAAAAAACAAGGGCAGACCCGGCTTTCGGGTCTGCTTTTGTTTCCCCCCGTTGGATTTCAATGGAAAGCTATGCTATAATCGATATATGGATTTTTTGCTTGGCGGTGCACCCATCGGGGAATTTTCTTGTACAACCTATGGAGTATAATACAGTCGGCAGAGAGAAGCACTTGCGGATTATGCAGAGGTGACGAATATGGGTAATCAGTACGAAAAATACGACCACATGACTTATCAGCAGCTCGAATTCATCTTTAATCTGGACAGTGAAGAAATGGACAGTGAGGAGCTTGAATATATTTTCAGTCGGATGAGCTCCCTACAGGAGGGCAAGGCGGTTTCTGTTTCGGGACGTGTTGCCAAAAAGAAAAAAGCAGTTCCGCCAAAAAAGACGAAGCAGCCAAAAAACGATCAGCCGGAAGGACGCTCTCCGGAACAGCTCCGACAGGATATTCTTGAAAGTCAGAAGCAGGAACAGGCACAGGAATTAAAACGTCAGCTTCAAAAAGCGGCTGCCGATCAACATAAGAGAGTATCCTTTGATCTGCCGCCGGACTGGAAAAACCCCTACGACACGTGTACTGCTGTCAGAGGATGCTGCACGAGCGTCAGTGCTGCCATTATGAAATGTGTTGTAGATTTGGGCTGTATCGATATGGCATATATTGCGGTGCTGGTGAACGACCTTATTCAGAATGTGGTCATTAAGGCAAGACATACCGGACTGGTCTGTCAGGACATTGATCTCTGGGAGGAGTGCTTCTATAAGGGATTTGTGCAGGCAAGCGACTATCTGAAAGGTGACATCCAACAAAAGTGGAAAACGGTTTATGCTGCCAATCAGATCTATAACGATTACTTCTGGATGGAACAGCAAATGCTGGGAGGTAAGCTCGGTTTTTTCAAGATTTCAGAATTGATGTATGAAGTCAATCAGGCACAGAAGGAAAAGGAACGCAGGCAGAAGCAGGCGGAACAGAAGCGTAAAAAAGAGGAAAAAAAGCGCGAAGAGGCACACGTGGAAGAGGTTATTTCCATGGAGCTGCCCATGGATTGGGAGAACCTCTTCACGGATGATGAACGCAGCAGGGATGTTCATGCAGACAGCATTTCGGACGGTCTGATTCTCAGCCTGACGAATCTCGGCTGTGTGGATATCGAATATATTGCCGCCATAACGGGCGAAGAGCTGACAACCGTGATCAAAACCCTGAAAGGCTCGATCTATCAAAATCCCGAAACTTGGGGCGAATGCTTTTATAAGGGCTGGGAAACTGCCGATGAATACCTTTCGGGAAATCTGATGCAGAAGCTCCGTGCAGCGGTAGAAGCCAACGAGAAATACAAGGGCTTTTTCGCGGAAAATGAACAGGCACTTCTGAAGCTGCTCCCACCCGTGATCGATAACAGACAGATCTATGTGACCCTTGGCTCTCCCTGGGTACCGGTGAGTGTCATTGATAGCTTTCTTGCCTACATACTCGGTACCAAAGGCAGGTGTTTTGCTTATACCGCACATGATGAGCTGACAGGCTCATGGAATATCAAAAACAAAGCTCATTATAAGGGGTATGTGAGAAATACCACTGTATATGGTACAGACAGGATCGATGCCCTTCACATCATCGAACAGACCCTGAATATGAAAACGGTCGTGGTCAAGGATGAGGTATCCAGCAAGAAATCGAAATCCGGTGTTGTCAAGGTCATCAACCGTGATGAAACGATCGCCGCCGTCGAAAAACAGAACAAGCTGATCGAAGCGTTTCAGAAATGGGTATGGAAGGACAAGGACAGAAAAAAGCTGCTCACGGATATGTTTGACCGGAAGTTCTGCTGTGTGCTCCGCAGGAATTTTGACGGTTCTTTTTTGCGGTTTCCTGATATGTCCTCCGATGTGCAGCTTTATCCGTATCAGAAGGATGCTGTAGCGCGCATGATCTTTACCCCGAATACCTTGCTTGCCCACGATGTCGGCTCCGGCAAGACCTACGAAATGATCGCAGCAGGTCAGGAAATGCGCAGAATGGGGCTTTCCCAAAAAAATATGTATGTCGTGCCGAATAATATCACGGGTCAGTGGAAGCGAATCTTTGAGGAGATGTATCCGCAGGCACGTTTACTGTGCATTGAGCCGGGCAGCTTCTTGCCCTCTAAGCGTCAGACGGTCCTGCAGGAGGTGCGGGACGGGGATTTTGACGGTATTGTGATTGCATACAGCTGTTTTGAGCAGATTCCGCTGTCGCATCAGTATTATGAAGATGATATTCTCTCTCAGCTTCAGGCGGTAGAAGAAGCTCTGGAGAAAAACGAAAATGCCGCTTCTGCCCTCAACCGTAAAAAAAACCATCTGCAAAAGCAGCTTGAATCGCTCGGTGAGGAACAGGACGACGACATTATCTATTTTGATTCCCTCGGTATCAGCCGCCTGTTTGTTGATGAAGCCCACAATTTCAAGAATGTCCCCTTTGAGAGCAAAACCAACATGGTACTGGGTATCAATAAAAGCGGCTCTAAAAAGTGTCAGGATATGCTGGATAAGGTGCGGCTGATCCAGAAAACGAACAACGGCGGCGGTGTAGTTTTTGCGACCGGTACGCCGATCACGAATTCGCTGACCGATGCCTTTATCATGCAGAGCTATTTGCAGGGCGGAGAGCTTGCCCTGCTCGATCTCAATACCTTTGACGCATGGATCGGTATGTTCGCCGAAAAGACTACGGAGTTTGAGGTGGATGTAGATACCAACAGCTACCGTCTTGCGACCCGTTTTTCACGGTTCCATAATCTGCCGGAGCTTACGGCATTGCTCTCCCAGATCGCGGACTTTCATGCAGTCGATGCCTCGGACGGTATACCTGAGCATGACGGCTATGAGGATTCCGTACTCGAAAAGACGGAAGCGTTCTCGGCATATCTTGATACCATATCCGAGCGGGCGGACAGCGTAAGAAAAGGACAGGTCGCTCCTACGGATGACAATATGCTCAAAATCACCACGGACGGCAGAAAGGCGGCACTTGATCTGCGCCTTGTCATGCCGGATGAACCGTTCAGTCCCCACTCCAAGGCGGCAAGGTGCGCAGCCAATGCGGCAGAGATATACCGACGCAGCACACCCTTCTGCGGCACACAGCTTATCTTCTGTGATACCTCTACACCCAAGGAGGGCTTTAATCTGTATGACGAGATGAAGCGTCTTTTGACGGAGCGGGGGATTCCGGAAGGAGAGATCGCCTTTGTTCATAGTGCCGCGACAGAAGCTAAGCGCGAAAAGCTGTTTGAACGGGTGAGAAACGGCGAGGTGCGGATATTGATCGGCTCGACCTTCAAGCTCGGTCTGGGCGTGAATATACAGAACCGCCTGATTGCGCTGCATCACCTTGATGTGCCGTGGCGTCCGGCGGATATGACCCAGCGTGAGGGCAGAATCCTCAGAAGCGGCAACACCAACCCGCAGGTGTATATCTACCGCTATATTACAAAGGGCAGCTTTGACGCGTATTCGTGGCAGCTTCTTCATACCAAGCAGCAGTTTATCAGCAATCTGCTTTCCGGCTCTCTTACCGAAAGAAGCGGCTCTGACATTGACGATGTGGTACTGGATTACGCACAGGTCAAGGCAATCGCAGTGGGCAATCCGCTTGTCAAGAAAAGAGTAGAAGCGGCGAACGAACTGGTAAGATACCGCTCCTTACAGCAAAAGCATATCCACACGACCCTCCGGCTCAAAAGCGAATATGAGGGTATTCCTGCCAAGAAGCAGCGGCAGCGTGAGAATATTGCGCGGTGCGAACGGGATACCGCCTTTTATGCTGCATGGAAGCAGAGCAGCCTGCCGCCCGTGACTGCCCGTGAGAGAAAGGACGAGGGCGAAAAGCGCCGTCTGCTGCGTGAAAAGATTTATGCCGCCCTGAAAAAGAACATTCTCGATACGGAGGATACACCGCTTTGTTCATACAGGGACTTTGAAATCGTTCTGCCCGCCCATATGTCGGAACAAATGCCATATATATGGCTGCAAAGGGAGGGCAGATACTATGTGGAAATGAGCGACAGTGAAGCAGGCATTCTGACAAGAATCGACAATTTCCTTGATGAACTGCCGAAGTATCTTGAAAAGCTTTGCACCAATCTGCGGGATATGGAGGCGCGTGAAGCGGAGATCAAAAAGGAGCTTGACAAGGACAACCAATATACCGAAAAAATCGAACAGCTTGTGCGGGAGATCGAAAAGCTGGATAAGGAGTTAGGAGTGAAGGTATCATGACCGCCATCAAAACAGACAGTGTTCCCATGCTGACAGTAGAAAAAACCGTTGAACTGCTTGCAAAGGCATATTGCACCGTGATCAGCGGCGGACTTCCGCTCAGAACCGTACCATCGGTCATGCTCTGGGGTCCTCCCGGTATCGGCAAGTCACAGGCAGTAAGACAGCTTGCGGCGGAGATCAGCGAACAAACGGGCAAAGCTACCCATATTACCGATGTGCGCCTTCTGCTGTTCAACCCGATTGATCTGCGTGGAATTCCGACAGCCAATGCCGACAAAACCCTCGCTGTGTGGCTCAGACCACAGATTTTCCAGATGGACGACAGTGACGACACCGTGAATATCCTGTTTCTTGATGAGATTTCCGCCGCGCCGCAGTCGGTGCAGGCGGCGGCATATCAGATCACCCTCGACAGAACCGTCGGGGAACACCGTCTGCCGGAAAACTGCATTGTCATTGCCGCAGGCAACCGTGTGACGGACAAATCCGTCGCCTATAAAATGCCCAAGGCACTTGCCAACCGACTTCTGCACATTGCCATTGAGGACAGCTTCGTATCATGGAAAAAATGGGCGGTAGCCAACGGTATCAACAGCAAGGTGACAGGCTTTCTGACCTTCCGGCAGAATGAACTGATGTGCTTTGATGCGAGTGCCGATGACCTTGCCTTTGCGACCCCGCGTTCGTGGGAGATGGTGAGCAATATCCTGAATCATGTCAGTGATGATGTGGACGAGGTTTTCCCGCTGATTGCCGGACTGGTGGGTACGGGTGCGGCGACAGAGCTTCGCACATGGTCGAAGGTATACCGCGAGCTTCCCTCCATTCAGGATATTTTTGACGGCAAACAGCCCCGTCTGCCCAAGAGCACAGATGCCATGTATGCGCTGACAGCCGCCATGACCGCCTATGCGCGGGAGCACCGCGATGACCTGTCGGCTCTTGCCCATTCCATTCAGTATGCCGACAAGATGCCGCCCGATTTTTCGACCCTGCTGATGAGGGATTATATGTTCCTTGAAAAAGACTTCAAGCAGAAGCTGATGCGTATTCCTGCCTTTATGCGATGGCTCAGCACCAAAGGCGCACTGATGAACGGTGTTATATAGAATGTATTATGTTCAAATGGAGTGCTGTTTTCCGCAGAAGAAAGTGACGATAGCAAGGAGGGAATGATCGTGCCGCCCATTCAGACGGATATAAAAAGTATGCAGAAGCGGCTGCTGCTGTCACGTATGAGAATTCTGTGTAATCACGGGTTTTACGGCCTGCTGCTGATGCACATGAAGTTTGCGCTGGATTCACGTCTTGAAACCGCTGCGACCGATGGTACGACCATCTGGTTTTCGCCGCAGTTTTTAGCGGAGTTGGCAGACAGTGAGCTGGATTTTGTCATGATGCACGAGATCATGCACGTTGTACTGCGGCATTGTGCCAGAACGGGAGAGCGCGACAATGAGCAGTTCAATATTGCCTGTGATATTGTGGTGAATTCCAATATTCTGCTCTCGAATAATAACCGTATCGAGTCTATCACGCTGCGAAAGTACGGAGCGTCCATGCACCTGACCCCCGACGGCAATGAAGGACATCTCTATACCGCCGAACAGGTGTATGAGATGCTCGGCAAGCAACAACAGGCTTCATCGGGCGGCAGGGGAAAAGGCAGCAGCGGCGGCAAGCAGTCTGCGGGTGGAAACCGCCGTACTGCGCCGCGAGGAAAATCCGCTTCAAAGGCGGGGCAGACCTCCGGCGGAAAAACCGGAAGTCCCTCCGACAGCAATACATGGGATAATCACAGCCGGTGGAGCGTGACAGATGATCCGGCAGAGGAGGCTTTGTGGGAGAAACGTCTGAAGGATGCGTGTGAAGCCGTCAGGATTCGTGACCCGTCCAATGAAAGAGGGCTTCTGCCGCTGTTTGCCCAAAGAATACTGGAGGAACTGCGCCGCCCGCAGACGGACTGGCGCACAGTGCTCAATGACTTTGTACAGGAGGATATCACCGACTATTCGTTTACACCGCCCGACAGACGGTTCGGGGAGAGTGATTTTTTTCTGCCGGACTATAATGAGCGAGAGGAGATCGTCAGCAACATCCTGTTTATGATCGACACCTCGGGTTCTATGAGCGATCAGGAGGTCACGGCGGCATATTCGGAGATCAAGGGAGCGATCGACTGCTTTAACGGAAGGCTCAGGGGCTGGCTGGGCTTTTTTGACGGCGCAGTGATCGCCCCGAAGCCCTTTGAGGATATCGGCGATCTGCTTTCTATCCACCCCGCAGGCGGGGGAGGAACAAGCTTTCATGTGATATTTGACTATATAAGAAAACACATGGCAGATGACCTGCCCGCAAGCATTATTATTCTGACCGATGGTTATGCACCGTTTCCGAAGGAGAGTGCGGCGATGGGGATACCGGTTTTGTGGCTTCTCAATAATCAGGACGTTGAACCGCCGTGGGGCAGAGTAACACGAATCACGGTATCGCGTACTTGATAAAAAAGGCATACACACGCTCAAAAAGAACGTATGTATGCCTTTTTTCAGTGCGGGTGACAGGACTTGAACCTGCACGGATCGCTCCGCAAGAACCTAAATCTTGTGCGTCTGCCAATTTCGCCACACCCGCGGATATAAATGGAAAATGGAAAATTAAAAATGGAAAATTATTCTTTGCTCGACTTCAGAATCGAAGTCAGGATCTGTCCTTTTCCAAGTTCATTATATCACGTTCTGAAAAAGTATGCAAGCTAATTCTGTTGCTTTTTATGCTTATCATACCGGTTGTGCAGGCAATATCAATGCTGTTTCCGTCAATCTGCTTTGTAGACGGTGAGTGTGTTGTCAGTGCCGCAAAGACCGAGAAACACCTCTTCGGGACTTCCGATTCCCTGCTGCCGGAGCTGGTCTTTGAGCCATGCCTCGTTCAGTCCTTTTCTTTTCAGGTTATCTCCCATCACTCTGCCGTCCAGAATGATTTCTGTGCCGATATGCTGCGGCTGCGGCTCAAGCTGCATATCTTCCGGATTCAGCGGACGCTTCGTACTTTTAGGCAGGATCGACAGCTTGCCGTTGTATTCAAATACGGCGGTCTGAATATCGTTCAGGTCAAAATAGCCCTCTTGTCGGCAGAGGAGCAGAAATTCACTCAATTCGAGTTTGGCTTTTTTCATATTGCTGCGGTAGAGCTTGCCGTCGTTCATGACGATGGTAGGCGTACCGTTAATAAACTTTCTTGTGCGGGTAAATTTCCTTGTCAGAAAGCTCAGAACGATCGTTACCAGCCCGAAGGCAAGCATGGATACAGTCGGCTTCCACCATGGCTTATCTAAAGTGGTGGCAAGCTCTGCCGCAATAGACCCGATCGTAATGCCCGTGATATAGTCGAAGAACTCTAACTGTGCCACCTGTTTGTGACCGATGATTTTTGCTATAACGAACAAAATGCCTGCCGAAAAAAATGATGCCAGTATTACCTTGATGATTTCCATAATGTACCTCCTGCGCTCCTGACTGGTTTACACGAAGTAGTATGCCCCTGATTTCAGAATTATAATACCGCACACAGATTACTGCATTAGCGGGCTATGCGGCTTTCCTTATGGAAGGTCTGCATTACGGCAACCGTTTATGCAGTGATTCCCTTGTTTTTTCGGTGCAGCCGCTGCAACGGGAACAATCGCCGCAGCAGCCTTTTCCGCGTTTTTTATTTCTGACGATAACAATAACAGCTATTACAACGGCTGCGGCAATTGCCGCGATAATGATAAAATCCCAGATATTCAACTTATGTGCCTCCTGCTAAAAAGCAAATCAGATGTACAATAGATGCCGCTGTCCAGGCGATCACACATTGCCAGACGATCAGTCCTGCCGCCCATTTTCTGCCAAGCTCCCGCCTGATAGAAGCAATTGCGGCTACACAGGGGGTATACAGCAGTGAAAATACCAGCAGTGACGAAGCCGCCGCAACCGGCAGCACTGTGCCCGCGTTTTCGCCGAACAGAATTTCCATGGTGGACACCACACTCTCTTTTGCCATGAAGCCGCTGATCAGTGAGGTACAGATCCGCCAGTCGCCCAGTCCGAGCGGTGCCATGACCGGAACGAGCAAGCCTGCCGCCATAGCAAGGATACTGTCGCCCTTGTTCTCCACTAAATTGAAGTGCCAGTCGAAGCTTTGCAGCAGCCAGATCACGATGGTTGCTATCAGAATGACGGTGAATGCCTTTGTGAGAAAGTCCTTAGCCTTTTCCCACAAAAGCTGGAGTACATTTCTTGCACCCGGCAGACGGTAATTCGGCAGCTCCATGACAAAAGGAACGGCTTCACCCTTAAAAAGCGTCCCCTTGAAAAGCAGTGCTACCAGTATTCCCACCAGTATTCCCAGCGTGTATAAGCCTGTCATGATCAGTGCTTTATACTGCGGGAAAAACGCATCGACAAAGAACGCATAGATTGGCAGCTTCGCCGTACAGCTCATGAACGGTGTGAGCAGTATGGTCATTTTTCTGTCACGTTCGCTGGGCAGTGTTCTTGTGGACATCACGGCAGGAACGGTACAGCCGAAGCCGATCAGCAGCGGAACGATACTCCGCCCCGATAGTCCGATCTTCCGCAGCAGCTTATCCATGAAGAATGCCACACGCGCAATATAGCCGCTGTCCTCTAAAAGCGACAGGAAGAAAAACAGCGTGACGATGATCGGCAGAAAGCTCAGCACACTGCCCACACCGGCAAAAATACCCTCGGTGAGCAGTCCGTGGACGACCTTGTTGACATTGGCATCGGTCAGAGCGGCATCTGTCATGCCGGATAAGGCATCAATGCCCGCTTTAAGCCATTCCTGCATCGTTCCGCCGATGACATTGAAGGTCAGGAAGAACACTGCCGCCATAATGAGAATGAACATCGGAATAGCAGTCCATTTGCCCGTCAGAATCCTGTCTATTTTCTCGCTCCGGATACTTTCCTTGCTGCGCATGGGCTTGGTAACGGCGGCGGAACAGACCCTGCTGATAAAGGAAAAGCGCATATCGGCGATGGCAGCACTTCTGTCGAGTCCGCGTTCCTTTTCCATCTGGAGCACGATATGCTCGATCATTTCTTTCTCGTTCTGTTCCAGCGTAAGCTGTGAAAGGAGCAGCGAATCGTTTTCTATGACCTTTCCGGCAGCGAATCGCAGCGGCAGTCCGGCATCTTCTGCATGGTGTTCGATCAGATGTGCAATAGCGTGCAGGCATCGGTGAACCGTGCCGCCGTGGTCTTTTCCGCCGCAGTAATCCTGCCGCAGGGGTTTTTCCTGATAATGGGCAACGTGTATGGCATGTTCAACCAGCTCATCGATACCCTGATTTTTTGCCGCCGAGATTGGCACGACCGGAACGCCGAGCAGCTCTTCAAGCCGGTTGATATCTACCGTACCGCCGTTGGCAGTCATTTCGTCCATCATGTTGAGTGCCACGACCATCGGAACGTCCATTTCAAGGAGCTGCATTGTAAGATAGAGATTGCGTTCGATGTTCGTGGCATCAACGATATTGATGATCGCTCTGGGCTTTTCGTTCAATACAAAATTACGCGATACGATTTCCTCGCTGCTGTAGGGTGACATGGAATAGATGCCGGGCAGATCGGTGACAAGCGTATCGGGATAGCCCTTGATCGCGCCGTCCTTGCGGTCGACCGTGACACCCGGAAAGTTCCCTACGTGCTGATTAGCACCCGTAAGCTGGTTAAACAGGGTCGTCTTGCCGCAGTTCTGATTGCCCACCAATGCGAATGTCAGCTTTGTGCCCTCCGGCAGAGGGTTGCCGCTGCCCTTAGGGTGAAACCTGCCGCCCTCGCCAAGACCCGGATGCTTGCTTTTTTTTCTGTGCGTTTTTTTATCTGTTCCGGTATTTTTGTGTTCGGTCAGTTCTGCGGTGATTTTTTCCGCCTCCGAAATACGGAGTGTCAGCTTATAGCCGTGCAGCATCACCTCAAGCGGGTCACCCATAGGTGCATATTTGACAAGTGTGATCTCTGCGCCGGGGATCACACCCATATCCAGAAAATGCTGTCTTAAGCTGCCCTCTCCGCCGACCTGTTTTACGACAGCAGTCTGACCGATTTTCAATTCATTCAGCTTCATTTTCTTTTCCCCGATTCCTTCTTGAATATAATAGTTTTATTCCTCTTACTTGTGTTATTATATTCTAACCCGATTGATTTGTCAACCGACAGCGGCAGCGTGACGCTGCACCCGTGTTCGCGTTTTCGCTCAGGCAGCGTGACGCTGCACCCATGTTCGCGTTTTGGCTCAGCACCATAGGGAAGTCCCCTCTGATGATAAGTGGGATAGCTTTATCTGCCCTACGCTTCTATCCAACCGAGCTATCGCTCTGAGTATGGGAGATTGGTGCTGTTCCGCGCCGGAAACAACAGCGGTCTGCGGTTCTGAAGCATGGGGAGAGCGAAAAAGGCATTCGCCGCAGAATTGCTCCTGCGGCGGATGCCTTTTCTGTGTGATGCAGTTTTATTGTTCCGGAATGCTATGATTATTCGGTATAATCGACCCATTCACCCTCCATGTAGCGGTATTTGGTCTTTTCATATCTGCCGCTGCCGCGTCTTGCCTCTACGGAGGTGTCGATCTTATAGACCTTGCCGGAGTTGTTTACATTGGAGATCGCAAGATTGCCTGTCTGATAGGCTTCGACACCGTTTGCTACGTCCTCATCGCTGACACCGGTGCTGAAAACAATATTCGTCACACCAACCGGCATGGGCATTCTGTAAATGTCCGTTCCTTCGATTCTTTCCATTTCATATCCCGGCCATGCCGCATATTTCATGTCAAAGGTTTCGCCTGTGACCTTGTTGACGGGTACACCGCCCCAGAAATAAGCGTATACGTGCTCCCACTTGGTTTCGCTGTTGTCAAAGAATAAATAATTCTTGATGTGATCCGGACGCGTATCGTTTTCGATTTCCGTGTCAGGTGCGGTCATGTTGGGGTCAAGAGCGGGATGCTGCTTGGACTTGTCAAGATATTCAACGGGTTCGCCGGACTTGACGGCTGCCAACTGCTGCGTGAACATCGCTTCGAGGAACTGCGGATATACAGCACTCCAGCTCGGTACATTATGTTCGGCAGGCTCATATTTGCAGAATACGATCTTATCCTTCGGGAATCCGTTCTCGATCAGAGCGTTGTTCATCATCTCCGAGAGCGCGCCGTTGTCGCTGTAGTAGCTTCCGTCATACATGAATACAAACGGAACATTACCCGCCTGTATGATCGGCATCAGATATTCTGCCCAT
Organism: uncultured Ruminococcus sp.; assembly: GCA_902773325.1. Lineage (GTDB taxonomy): Bacteria > Bacillota > Clostridia > Oscillospirales > Acutalibacteraceae > UBA1213. Next base: position 12,830 of record CACYDW010000080.1, on the reverse strand, counting down.
TGCTCGTTTGTGCCGACGTTGAAGGTGGAGGAAAACGCACCGATCGTGCCGAAGGTTTCGGGGTGCTGAAAACCGATATAGAAGGAAGCAAGTCCGCCGAGAGAAGAACCGCAGAGTCCTCTGTGAGCGGCGTCCTGATAAACGTTGTAGTGCTCTTCAACGTAGGGAACGACTGTTTTGCTCAGATAATCGCCGAATTCTGCGCCGAGGAATGAACACCCGCTTTTTTCCTTGATCTCGTCCGAGAAGCCGAAATCCGGCACAAGCTCATCCTCACGGCTGAAGGATTTGTCCGGAGCACCCATGGTTTCAATGCACACAAGAATGGCCTTATAGTCGGTAACGTCCATCATGGAGGTCACGTGCTGTGCAACGCTCCAGCTTCTGTTGTTGTCGGGGTCGAGTTCTGCGTCAATAACGGTCTGACCGTCCAGCATATAGATGACAGAATATTTAACGTCGGAGCTGGCATCATAGTCCTCGGGTGTCCAGATATGTACGTTTTTGTCATAGCCGTGGAAGGTGAGGTTCACGGTCTGATATTCGGGCTTTTCGTCATAGTCCTTGTCCGTGCGGCAGGGGAGAAGCTCTCTTTCGCAGAGATACCATGCCTCGATGAAGGAATTGAACGAAACATCATTGGTGCTGTTTTCGCCGTAGATCAGATGGAACATATTGTAGGCGGAGGGGTCGCCCTCACAGGTATAGACAAAGCAGGTGTCGTCCTCGCCTGTTTTGGTCATTTCCACCTCTTTGGTGCTGCCGTTCTGTGTATTGTAGAAAACAGCGGTCATGGCAGGGGATTTTCCTGCGTCCCTGATCGTCAGCGTAAGGCTTTTTGTTTCGGGTGTATCGCTGCTGCCGTCAGAGGTATCCGTGCTCCCCTCTGAGGTGCTGTTTTCGTTCGTGCTCTTGTCTGTGCTTTCATTTGACTGTGAGCTTTGCTCTGCCGATGTGCTGTTTCCCTCGGATTTGTTTTCTTCGGGCTGTCCGCAGGCTGTCAGAACGGACAGACACATCACGGTTGACAGGATTCCTGCTAAAATGCTTTTTACTTTCATAGCGGTTCCTCCTCCTTGATTGTATTTACTTGATCGTATTTATAGTAAACGACATTATTTTTTATGCTTTGATGAATCATAGGCTGATTGTGGGGGCTTTCTGGTCGCCCCACACCCCTTCGGATATCACTCTGAGTAAGAATATTTTTGTCGCCTGTTATAATATACTGTCAGCGCGACAGGAAAATATGCAAAAAATCCTTGAATACCTTTTCCCATGCGGATTCGTGGTGGTGCTCCTCCGGCATGATGACCTTGTTCAGAAGCTCTGCGGGATAGTACTCTCCTATAAGCTGACAGGTCTGCTCCAATCCGGCGCAGAACATCTTTTCCATTTCGTCCGCACCGCCCGCATACATATAAAGATACGGCAGATTTTCCCGCTGCTGTATGTGCCGGCGGATCCACTGCGCGGCATCCTCCGGCATATAGATCAGTCCGGGCGGGACGGGTGAAAACACACCTGCGGCGCAGAATTTATCGGGAAATGCCAGTGCAAAATACAGCGATGCAAGACCGCCTGAGGAGCTGCCGCAGAATGCCGTGTTTTCTCTGCCGGTTTTAACCGGAAACTGCGCTTCTACTGCGGGCATGACCGTATGGAGAACAAAATCCGCAAAGATCTCGCCTCTCGGTCGGAGCATGGCTGCCATCTGCCTTGCCTGCTCGTCCATGTTGTCGGGATAGTTCAGTGCGCCGATTTCTATCGGTGTGAGGTCGTTGGCACGTTCCAGAGGACTCTCATCGTTATGGATACCAACGATGACGGCAGCCCTTCCGCTGCGCTCCCGTTCGGCTCTCACTGCTTCACGGGCATACCAGCAGCCGAACTGACCCTTGTCCGGATCAAAATCAAACAGATTCTGTCCGTCGGTCATATAGATCACGGGGAGCTTTTCTCCCTCCTCATGCTGCGGAACAAAAACGCGCACGGTTTTGCTTTTGCCTTCAAAATAAGGCAGATTCATCGTCATCAGTTTTTCCTGTATCATAAAAAACCTCCTGTGTGTCGGCTTATGAAGCTCTTTCTGACTGTTCGGACTGCTGCATGGTCTGTTTGAGCTGATGAAGCGTTACACCGTATTTCTCGGCGATATCTCTTGCATAGCTGATACCCTCGGGAGGAGCAATCAATACCTTGTAGGAGCGTTCTCCGTCGCGTATGCCGGTGATCAGTGACGCAGCCTTCAGCTTGCCGTTTTCTGCGTTGATCTCATCTAAATTCATGGCAAGCTCATGCATGTGGGTGTTGAAAATGGTACGTGCGCCCAGGCAGCGAAGTGCCTGTACAACGTCCTTGGCAATATATAAGCCCTCTGTAAAGGAGGTTGAAGCCAGCGGCTCATTGAACAGCAGAAGGCTTTGTTCGGTTGCCTCTGAGAAAATGAGGTTGATTCTTTTAGCTTCCTCACCCAGACGGCCTAAGTGAACGGTCTTGTTTTCGTCTGCGGGGAAATGGGTGAAGATGTTGTCGCAGGGTGACAGCGACAGATGCTTTGCAGGTACATAGATGCCGTGCTGTGCCATCAGGAACATCATTCCGACTGCCTGCGTAAAGGTCGTTTTGCCGCCGCGGTTCGGTCCGGTCATGATGTAGATGCCGTGTTCTGTGGAGAATTCAAAATCGTTGGTAACGACATGGAGATTTTTGCCGCTGAGAACGGAGATCGCTAACTTGATATCATACATCTCCGATGCGTTGAGAGCACTGTTGCGCGTGTTGAGGATTTCCGGACGTGACATCGGCAGTCCCGCCTGTGTGACACGCTGACAGAAGTCTGCCCAGCGGATATAGAACAGCAGCTCGGGAATAAATTTTGTCAGGCTGTAGGCACTGATATTGACATATCTTGCAAGCTTGGTTTTCAGATGCTTTACGGTGGTGGAGAGCATATCGGTGACGGCGCGGCTGAGGTTCTTCATGAGAGGATCCTCCTCGGCAGAGCCGGCGGCGGTATGGATTCTTGTCATGCTGCCGGAGTTCAGGTTGATAAGCTCCGTAAATTTCGCGCAGAAGCCGAGAAAATTGTCCAGAACACCCGTATGGTCAATTTTATCTTCATTGATGGACATAATGCCGACCTCAACGGGACAAAGCCTTTCGTCAAGATTGACACCCAGCGTAATGCTCTGAATTCTGGAGGTTTCGGTCAGAAGTCCGTCGATATCGGCTTTCAGATGCTCAAAGCCGCTGCTCTCACAAACGGAGGATACATACTTTTCCAGCTTTTTCAGACCCTCGGAGCGGACATCGCAGTCCTTTAATGCCTGACGGATTCCCATCATGCAGTCTGCGTATGCCTCCAGCTCCTTGAGCCGGTTGACGAGCTGCCAGATGGGAGCGACCGATTCGTCCTTGAAGCTTTTCCCGATGGTTTTGAGATAGTCAAGCTGCTCCAGCATTTCCTGCATTTTGCTGCGCAGAGCGGGAAAACGGAAGATGTCCTCAAAAACATCGCAGCGGTAGCGGATGACCTCGGGAGAGCTTTCCAATCTGACCATCATTTCTCTGAGGGTCTTTTTTTCGGCATCGTTTTCGGTGATATAGTCGAGTATTTTGTCAAGCGACAGGTCGTTACAGGCTTCGCTGCGGAGTGTCTGAAATGCAGGGGTTTTTCCCGAAGGATAAAGCAGGCTGAAGTTTTCCATAAAGCATTCTCCTTTACTGTTAAAAGCGGCTAAAGGGGAATTGAACCGTTGCTGTGTTCTGTGATGCTGTCCGCAAGCCGCCTGATTGATCGATTTCTTGATTCTATTTTAAACGATTTTTCAGGAAAATTCAATCAATGCTTTGCTTTCCGATACAACTGTAATGATATCAATTCAACGGTGCGTTTACCACGGAAAGCAATTTCTGAAATCCACAGTAAATAGCACTGCTTTGTGCATGATTTGCTTTATCAGACATGGGCGAAAAGTTCGTTTTTTCAGGAAGGGGGTGCGGGGGAGAACTGCCCGACAGGATTGATTTCCCTGTGCGTTTAGAGAAGCGGCTTGCTGCGGTCAAAGTTACCCCAGAAGGGGCGGGGGTGGTTTCCTGCAATTTCATCGGCAAAGCACAGCATCAAAACGGCATAGCTTTCCGGCCGGATAATATAGGCATTCATATCGCCCTCTACCGTCGCTACCACCTTATGAATGGCAAGATTATTGCTGCACAGAACCTGCATACACTGGTCAACCTCACCGACGCTCAATCCGGTGCTTTTGGCAATGAGCGATACGGCGATAGGGATATTCGGGCGGGAATAGATATAGAAGATAATACGCAGCAGCTTTTCGTCGGCGAAGATTTCAAATACGCGGCGCAGCCTTTCGGGGTCTGCAAGGTGCTCTCTCAGACTTCCGCCATGCTCAACCATCAGAAAAAAGTTCTGAAATCCGGGGGATATCCGTGCATTGGCGATTCCGCTGTCGTTAATGATCTTGGCAAAATAGTCTTTCTTTTTATCCATGGACGTTATGGATCGATCGACGAATTTGTCCATGATGTCGTCCAGAACGGAGAGATCGCCCACCAGACCGATCTCAATTGCCCAGCAGATATTGAACGCATAGCGGTAGGCTTCTTCCCGCGTCATCTGACAGAGCTGCCGCGCGATCGTCAGCTCAAAGCTCTGCTTTTCCCTCCCGAACAGCGCATCTATACTCACCCCTAAAACATCTGACAGGTGCGGCAGAATATCTGCATCGGGCATACCGCCCCGCTCCCATCTGGATACCGCCTGTGTGGTGACACCGATGAGCTGACCGAGCTGTTCCTGTGTAATACCCTTTTCCGTGCGGTATTTCTTGATTTGTTCTCCGATAGCAGCCATCATATCAAGCCTCCGTTTAGTTGCTCCTGTTTGTTGTTTATATAGTATCATATTCCGTCTGCTCATTCAACCTTTGTTTTTTGAATACGCAGTGTTTTTGATTGACAAAAGCATGAAATCGTAGTATGATTTTTATAAGAATTAACTATCCTCGCAAAGTATGCCCTATCTGATCAAAAGGGGAAATCACATTGAATGATTCATTGCTTTATGAGCCTGAGATTGCCAGACTCGGAGACCTTCAGAATTCTCCGGTTCCCGCAGTTCTTTTCAGGCATGAGGGAAATAATACAGAAATAATTACAATATCTGTCGGGCTTCGCAGGTTTCTTTCGATGACAGAGGTGGAATGCTGTGAGCAGCTTCTGAACGCTGCCAGCCCCAATATTCACCCGTCAGACAGCAGACGTGTGAAAAAGGCTATCACCAGATTTATCAGCGATGACTGTGAGCTGAACACCTTTTTCCGCTACAGGGCCTCTGAATCCGAGGAATATCGCTTTATTCATGCCTGCGGCTCTTACCATGCCGATGATGACGGCGAAAAGCTGTATCTTGTCTGCCTGAATCCGGCGCCCATTGACGAGCTTTGTGAGTTCCTTGCGGAGGATACTGGAGATGACAGTGAATTTGCCCGCTTCATCAAGGGCAGTAAGAACGGTATCCCATTCAGAACGTCCGGCTACAAAGGCTTTTCGGTGTGGAATCTGACAAAGGATACGCTTGTGCGCGATTCGGGACTGGGCTATGCCAGAGTGGAGTTGGGTGACAGCTTCGGCTATGAGGACTATTACAATTTCCATCTTTCATGGGTCAAATCACCCGCAGACCGGAAATATTACGCGATGCTTGCCCCCGAAACGCTCAAGGAAAATTTTGCGGCGGGTATTGTTCCGCCGGAACATATTCTTTCAATATGCTCTGCCAAGGGCAGAGTGACGCTCCGGCTCACCTCCTCGATGATGAAATCGCCCGAGAGCGGCGACCTCTATCTCCGGCTCGAAGCCGAAAACATTACCGAGAGCGCTGTCTTTGAAACCGTTATCAGTACCTCATCGGAAAGCTCTGACTATATGGCATATATTGACGGTGCCGCGCAGAAGGCATATTTCCTCGATGCAAGACGCGGCATTTCACAAAAGCACCAGATCACCACCGAGCTTTATAAGCTGCTACCCTTCCTTTCTTCCCATCTGGGAGCAAGCTTCGCCGCTGTTGATGAGTTTATCAGCTTTTTCCATGAACGCTGCGGTGCGGAGCTTCAGACCGAGATCATTACCAAAACCTCTAACGGGCAGATCAAAAGCGTCAAGCTTAAAATACTTGATACGGGTTATAATCAGTTCTTCCTCGATGGTACGGATATTACCAAGCTGATGCAGTCGGCTTCGGGTACATACTATGACACGCTCACGGGTCTGCCGAATATGACGCTGTTCCGTACCGTTGCAGAAGCAACGCTCAAAAATATGCGCGCCGAGAAAAAACAGCCCGCTTTCGTCTATTTTGATATCCGCGATATGAAGGCTATCAATGAAAAATACGGCTTTGCCAAGGGTGACGGTATTCTGATCGGCACTTCCTATGTGCTGAGGGAGGTTTTCGGAGGTGCGCCCGTTGCAAGACTGGCGGAGGATCATTTTGTGGTGCTCACCGAACGCGTCAGACTGGAGCAGAAGTTAGAAGCTGTTCACGATAAGGTATACAGCAATCCCTCCGAGATTCCTGTGCAGATCTGCGCGGGCATCTATGCCGACGAGGGCAAGCAGATCGATATCGCTTCTGCCTGCGACAGGGCAAGACTTGCCTGCAAGCGGCTCAAAGCGGAATATAACCGCAGATACCGCTTCTATGACCGCGATATGTTCACGGAATATCACCAGCGCAGACATATCCTCAACCATTTTGACGAGGCACTCGAAAAGGGCTGTATCAAGGTGTATTATCACCCGATCGTCCGCGCGGCGACCGGCAGCCTGTGTGATATGGAGGCACTCTCCCGCTGGATGGATCCCGAAAAGGGTATGCTGTCCCCCGGACAGTTCATCTCCGTACTGGAGGACAACAAGCTCATTACCAAGCTGGATTTCTATATGGTACGCAAAATCTGTGAGACCCTCGCCATTCAGAAGGCAAAGAGGCTCCCGCTGATTCCCGTTTCGGTCAACCTCTCCCGCCAGAACTTTGAGCTGTGTGATGTGGTGGAGGAGGTCGTTAACATCGTTGATGAATATAACATTCCCCATAATCTGCTCACCATAGAGATCACAGAAAGCGCCTTTATCCATAACCACCGTTTTCTTGCCAGTCAGATCGACCGTTTCCGTCAGGCGGGCTTCGGCGTATGGATGGACGACTTCGGCAGCGAGTATTCGTCGCTCAATACCCTGCAGGAATTCACCTTCGACCTTATCAAGCTGGATATGCGTTTTCTTTCGAGCTTCTCTTCAAAGGGCAAGTCCGGCTCGATTCTGCCGGATATTATCTCCATGATATCCAAAATGGGTGTCCATACGCTGTGTGAGGGTGTACAGACGGAGGAACAGCTCCGTTTTCTGCGGGATATCGGCTGTGAGAAGATACAGGGGTATCTTTTCAGCAAGCCCATGCCGTGTGAATATTTTCAGGAGGACAACCCGCTCTACCATAAGCTGGGTTGTGATGACCTCAAAACCACCGCGTTCTATGATAAGATCGGCACTGTGAACCTTGATGCGGAGATTCTCAGACGCTCCGACAGTATGCACCACTCCCTTGGCGGTACACCTGCCGCAGTCATCGAATATCAGGGCGGCAGCTTCCGAATTCTGCGTTCCAATGACGCTTATAAGAATCTGCTTCTCCGCTCGGGTGTAGACAGCGGCTATGTGAACGGTGATTATGGCAAGAAAACTGCCAATACCTCTCCTTGCTTTGCCGAAGCGGCAAAAAACTGTCTGCTTACCAGTGCAACGGCATCGGTATCGGGTGTTACCGAAACCGGCGGAACAGCGGCAGTCTATCTCAGGCACATCGCATACGACAGCAAATCCGATACCGGCGCACTGCTGGTCATCATTGACGATTTCAGCGTATGAACAGAATCCGACCCGTCACTGTGCGAGTCGGATTTTTTACGAGGTGATAAACAATGGAATTTACCGTTCCCGAACAATACAGCGGCATCAGCCTGAAAAACTTTCTCAGACGCGAATGCAGCGTGTCGGCGCGTCTGCTGGCAAAGCTCCGCCGCACCCCCGACGGCATTTCCGTCAACGGAAAATTCGCCATCACCACGCAGCTTCTGTGCGGCGGCGACAAGGTGACCCTGCGTCTGCCGCCCGATGATACGGACATTATCCCTACGGCAGTCATGCCGGATATCGTCTATGAGGACGACTGTCTGCTTGTTGTCAACAAGCCGCCCTATATGCCTGTTCACCCCGTACATGAGCACCAGTCGGATACCCTTGCCAATGCAGTTGCCTATTACAGCCGCAGCAGAGGAGAGCAATATACCTTCCGTGCAGTCAACCGGCTTGACCGCGATACCTCGGGGCTTGTCATCATTGCCAAAAACCGCTATGCGGCAGCCTTTCTGCCCGACCGTGTGAGCAAGGTCTATGAAGCACTCTGTGAAGGGATCCTCACGGGCAGCGGTACGATCGACCTGCCTATCCGCATTAAGGAAGGGCACACCATTCAGCGTGAAGCGGGCAGCGGCGGTGTGCCTGCGGTAACGCATTATACCGCGCTGTGTTCATCGTATGGCCATACGCTGCTGCGTATCACCCTCGAAACAGGCAGGACACATCAGATCCGCACTCATCTCTCGCATATCGGTCATCCGCTGGCAGGCGATGATATGTACGGCGGCAGCACACGGTATTTTGACCGTCAGTGTCTGCACTGCGCCGAAGCAACGCTGGTGCACCCTGTCAGCAGAGAAACGCTCCGCCTGCGCTGTGAGCCTGAACCGTGGCTTTCCATGCTCTCGCAGTATCATCAGGAATAGACATGGATCCTGCACGAACAGCTATACACGCTTTGTAATTTAGTCAACCGCCGATTTTTACCCCAAATCGGCGAATATTCCGCAGGTCAAAGCCCCTGATGTTTGTCTTTTGACGAACTCCGGCTAAGATTCCGCGAAGCTTCACAGAATAAATCCGCTGTTTTTCCCTTGACAATTCTATATCTATGGTATACAATATAACCGTGAACAAAATCTTGTTCTTACCTTACCCTATCGGGAATTGAAACTCTATGATTTCTAGACGATAGTACTTATCGTCCCTAGACTTACCTTACCCTATCGGGAATTGAAACAAAGTGTTATCTATATTCTTAAAGTCTACTTCTCCATCTTACCTTACCCTATCGGGAATTGAAACCTGCATTACACAACACAGATCAGTACAATGCAGATCACTTACCTTACCCTATTGGGAATTGAAACATCTCAAGCTTAAGAACCTGGCCGAATCAGTAGAACTCTTACCTTACCCTATTGGGAATTGACGAGCTGATGAAACGGCGCGTACGGAATGACAAACACAAAAACAGCCGCAGGGATTTAATAAATAATCCCTGCGGCTGTTTTGCTGCAAAAATATTTTTTATCAGCGGTTCTTATTGTGCTTCTGCCGTCATATATATAACTATAATCATTGTTCATAGAATTACATACTATATCATTTTCAGGAATATACAGGAGCATATCAAAAGGAAAGAATAAGCGGCTGAACAAAACCGAATGACTTTTGGAACACCATACAGATACATATAATCAATGAGATTAAAAATATAGGGTGCGGAAATAATGAATAATGAATAGTGAATAGTGGTTTGCTATTCTGCTTTATTTTCATAGAAGAATAATTGTTTCTATTGATTTTTGCTGCATAGTATAAAGTTGCGGGTGCAGGGGGCTCGAGCCCCCTGCCGAGGTCAAGGGCGAGGAGCCCTTGCGGGGTTTGGGGGTGCGGGTGTCCGGTGGACACCTCTGCACAGCAGGAGCACCGACCGAGGCGACAGACGAGAATCAGAGCCCCGATATTCCAATACTGTCACGGGAACGGGTTTTTGAATAGAATGTAGTGTGTTGATTTTAAGGGACAATGATTAAATCTGTTCTGATGGGACAGAATAGTATTATCGGCACAACCAACAAAAAGGAAACACGAGGTAACAATTGATGACGGATTATCGCGTGTTTTCAAAAATTCGGAGCGTGAAAAGCTATGAACATCAGACGAGGAGATATATACTACGCAGACCTCAGTCCCGTTGTCGGCTCGGAACAGGGCGGTATCAGACCGGTTCTGATCATCCAGAACAATGTCGGCAACAAATTCAGTCCAACCGTGATCGCAGCGGCGATCACCAGCCAGAGTTCCAAAGCCAATCTGCCTACGCATATACGGCTTTATGCCGACAACAGCGGACTTTCCAAGGATTCTGTTGTGCTGCTGGAGCAGATACGGACTCTCGACAAAAGACGGTTGAAGGAAAAAATGGGTACGCTCGGCAGCAGCGATATGTATAAGGTAGACGAAGCACTGTCCATCAGCTTCGGTCTTTCAGCCGGCATACCAAGACGACAGGCTACATAACAGAACCGTATTTCCGCACGATTCTGTTATGCGCGACAGGAAATCTGAAAATGCAGGAACAGCGGCAGAAACGAGCTTGATTTACCGTTTCTGCCGCTGTTTATCGGTGACAGCAGGGAGCGGTTCATCAGACAGTGCATCTGTGCTTTGCCGGACGATTTATTTTTTTATGCAAGGAATTAAGACAAAGTTATCGCTCCCGCAGTGAGATAATAACCATACATACGGAGCTGCGGCAATATCGGATACAGAGGCGGGGTAAGATGAGAACACCCACAGCAGTTTATGCTGACATTTTGTTTTGTATCAACCTCATTATCGACTACCTGATGCTGCTTTCTGTGAGCAGGCTGCTGTCACTGCCCGCAAGGCGCATCCGTCTGCTTTCGGGAGCTGCTGTCGGCGGGCTGGGGGCTATGACACTGCTGCTGCCCGGAATGCCGTTTTTGCTCACGTGGACGGTCAATATCGCCGAAGCCTTTCTGATCACAGCCGCTGCATTTCTGCCGCTTTCTGCAAGGCGATATATCAGAGCATCGGTCATGCTGTTTGTCATCAGCTTCTGCTACTGCGGGTTCATGACGGCGGTCATGCGGTTTTTGCCTGTCGAAAACATTGTTGTCAACAACGGCAGCGTTTATATCGGCATATCGCCTTTTCTGCTGGTGGGTATTACGATCGTCTGCTATTTTTTCATGAGAATCCTTTCGGGCATGATGCATAAAGGAACATCAGAAAGACATCATTGCAGGGTCAGGATCGATACCGGCAGCAGAATTGTGGAAGCCGATGCCGCAGTCGATACGGGCAATACCCTGCATGAGCCTTTTTCGGGGGAATGTGTGATCGTGGGCAGGGCAGACCAATTTGAGGATATGATAGATGCCGATGCCGCACTGAACGGCTGTGTGCCGTCCGCGGGTATCCGGCTCATACCGTACCGTTCAGTGGGCGGCAGCGGCGTACTGCCTGCGTTTCGTCCGAACAGAACCGTCATTATCACGGACGGCAAGGAAACAGAGGTTTGTGCATATATTGCACTGTGTAAGAAGGAACGGCTTTGCGGCGGAGCCGATATGCTGGTTCCGTTGGAGCTGATGATGAAAGGGAGTTGACTTATGGCAGGACTGCACGGCTTATCCGAAAAAATGACGTCAGGCTTTTCGGCAATCAGAGATATGCTTTCAGGTTCGGGCGGTATATACTACATAAACGGCCCCGAAACTTTGCCGCCGCCCCTCAAGGGTCATCAGGAAGCGGAGGTTCTGAAACGTATCGAAAACGGCGATACCACTGCTCGTGAAATGCTCATCACGCACAATCTCCGTCTGGTGGTATACATTGCTAAAAAATTCGAGTCACCTGCCGTCAGCGTAGAAGATCTGATCTCCATCGGGACGATCGGACTGATCAAGGCGGTCAATACCTTCTGCCCTTCACGAAATATCAAGCTTGCTACGTATGCTTCCCGCTGTATCGAAAATGAGATTCTGATGTACCTGAGAAAAACAGCACAGCAGAAAAATGAGATCTCCATCGACGAGCCGCTGAACGTGGATTATGACGGCAATGAGCTGCTGATCTCCGATATTCTCGGCAGCGACAACGATGTTGTCAATGCCCGCATTGAGCAGGAATCCGAACAGCTCCAGCTTATGCGGGCAGTCAACCGGCTCAGCGAACGGGAGCTTTCCATTATGGAGATGCGCTTCGGTCTTAACGGGAAAAAGCCCCATACGCAAAAACAGGTTGCCGACCTGCTCGGTATTTCGCAGTCCTATATTTCCCGCCTTGAAAAGAAAATTATTTCCCGCCTGAAAAACGACATGGAAGAATAGCCATGCGATATCCATTTTGTTCTGCCTGACGGTGTTTTTTTGCCTGAATCACGGTGTTATGCTCCGTCGGGATCGCCTGAAAGCTGTCCATCTGCCGATGCCGTAGCATTTTTTTGTAAAAGTGCAGGATTCTGATACCAGAAGCGGCGCGCTTGTCATCGGCAGATGACAAGAGAGTATTATGATCTATATCTATATCTATATCTTTCTCTATATCTATATCTATATCTATATCTGGCGTTACAAATTTGTTACATTGTAACACTTTGTTTTTCTGTGTAACGTTTTGGTTCTTCTGTGTAACGCTTTGCTTATTCCGGGGAATCCTTATGATCCGGAGTTTGTAAATGGTACGGTAATGAATTGTTCATGCTGAGAGTAAAAGAAAAAGCCATGTAGGAGTTTTTTACTCTTGCAGGGCTTTTTGGGGTTGTGTTCAATCCGTAATACTATAGCAGGCGACAAAAATATTCTTACTTAGAGTGATGTCCGAAGGGGTGTGGGGGCGACCGGAAAGCC
>CACYDW010000079.1 GCA_902773325.1 uncultured Ruminococcus sp. | reverse complement strand
GGAATACTGCCGTATTTCAAGGGAGTGCAACGCAGTACAGGGCAAATCAGACAAGCAAAAATGAAAAGTTATTGATGAACAGTTCCTTAATCCAATATCGAATAGAGGTATCAACGTTGACAAAAATAATTCTTGTAAGGCATTGTCAGGCAGAGGGAAACCTGAAACGGTTCTTTCAGGGCAAAATCGATTCCGATATTACCATGCTCGGCAAAAAACAGATCGCACAGGCGGCTGCTCTGCTCAGTGCCGAGCCGATCGATGTGATCTATTCCAGCCCGAAACAGAGGGCACGGAAAACCGCAGAGGGTATCAATATATACCACGAAGTCCCCATTATTTTTGACGACAGGATCGTTGAGATCGATGCCGGAAAATGGGAGGGTGTGCCGCTTGTGGAGGTCGCGCAGATCTATCCGGAGCAATATGACAACTGGACGAATGATCCTGCCGCATTCCATGCGCCCGAAGGGGAAAGCATGGCGCAGGTATATGACCGCGTGAAAGCGGCTTTGCTGGATATAGCTGCTGCGAATCCCGATAAGACGGTTTGTGTGGTATCGCATGGCTGTGCCATTAAAAATATGATGTGCTTTGCACACGGCTATACGGTTGACCGTATCAAAGAGGTGCCGTTGGGTACAAATACTTGCGTGAATGTTATTCAGTTTGATGAAAACCTGAAACCCGGAATCATTCTGGAAAACTATACCGAGCACCTGCAGGAGGGTTTCAGCCTGAACTACTGAAAAAAACGGCAGCCAATGCTCAATGTACAATGTTTTGCGCTGTTCTTACAGAGGTGTTCATTATTTCATTTGAAAAGTGAAGAACTTTGTTTTTATCCCACAAGAAGCTTAAACTATTATGGACAAGGAGGATTATAATGGATATAATGATGATGAACTTATTAAATGACATATTGTCAGAATTACAGGATATAAACGAAAAATTAGATAATATGAATAATAAGCTTGGTGATATCAGTGGGTCAGGAATAAATAGTATGGATGATATATGCAATAAAATCGAAAGTCTGGAAACTACTATCGAATTTAAAGACTGATCAAACGGAGGTATGACGGACTGTATTTCAAAATGATACTGAACATAGATGATATCGGGAAGGGGGAATCAACGATGATAATACTTTCTGTCGATTACGGCAGAGTGAGAACGGGAATAGCTGTCTGTGACAAAAATGAGGTCATCGCATCTCCCGCAGCGGTGATTAAGGAAACCCGTCAGGAAGTACTTGCCGAAAAGATCGCGCTTCTGTGCAAGGAAAAACACGCGCAGCAGATCGTACTCGGACTTCCTAAAAATATGGACGGCAGCGAAGGGGAGAGTGCCTGTAATGTGAGAGGCTTTGCGGAGCTACTCAGAGAAACGACCGCGCTGGAGGTGGTGCTCCGTGATGAGCGCTGTACGACCGTAACGGCACACAGCTATCTCAATATAACGGATACAAGGGGCAAAAAACGCAAGGAGGTCGTTGACGCGGTTGCGGCAGTGATCATTCTTGAGGATTACCTTAATTTCAGGAGGAATCAGCGATGAGTCTTCTTCCGAGCCAAAAATTGAACACCGGAGAGTTTTTTATATCAGTGGCGGCGGGACTGATGCTGTTTTTGCTGCCCAATGATGCCAAAAATCAGATGGCAGACCTCGGCATTGCCGAGAGCTACGTTCTGATCGGTTCACTGGTGATTATTATGGTGCTGCTGATGATCATAAAGCGGTTTGAAGCAGTGGGAGCGGCGATGGTCAGCATATCGGTCTTTACGCTGACGGCATTTCTTGTGAGCGATATCAATGGCTATTTCACAAAGGGCAGCGGATACTGGCCGGATTTCACCGAATATCAGCTCATCACCATGTTTATCACATGGACTGTCCCGTTTTTTTATGTGGTGGCGCTGCGGCTGCTGATGAAGGGCAGGTTCGACACGAACGAAGCCCGTAAAAGCTTTACCCGATTTCTGACGATGAGTATGCGGGCACTGATGATCATCTATTTTCTTGTCATTTTTTTCGTACAGCTTTTTCCCGTGCGTCCCCGCATGACAGAGGACAGAACGATCAATCTTGTTCTGTTCAACAGAATCGTTGCCTGTCTGAACCGGACGCATGAAACCGGTATGCTGTATCTGCTCTGGCATGGATTGATACTTGCTCCGCTGACCTTTAGTCTGCTGATACTGAATCCGAAGATCAGATGGTGGCAGCTTCTGATCATATCGGGGGCGGTAGGCTTCACCGTTGAGCTGTTTCAGTTTTCATTCAATACGGGAACAGCGTGTGCAGACGATGTACTGCTTTACATAGCGGGGGGAGTGGCAGGAATGCTGGTGAAGTATTTTCTGGATCTGCTCCGCAGTGTGCTGACCGGCGGAGAGGACCCGTATATGCTCAGCTTTACCTATAATCCTATCAGGCGAAAGACCTCAGAACCTGTTATGGTGATCGAGGAAGAATAGAATAATCGTATAGAACACGAACCGCCCGACCGGAACAATCCGGTCGGGCGGTTTTCTGAATCACAAATTTCTTATTCCAGTCCGCATTCCTCACACTCGGGAATTTCACCAACGATCGGCAGCGGATCAATCCCCTGTTTGGTGTAGTAATCGCTGAGAGCAGCCTTGATCGCCTGTTCTGCAAGCACCGAGCAGTGAATCTTTACCGGCGGCAGTCCGTCCAGAGCCTCCATAACGGCTTTGTTGGTGAGCTTGAGTGCATCTTCGATCGACTTGCCCTTGACAAGCTCTGTTGCCATGGAGCTGGTAGCGATCGCAGCACCGCAGCCGAAGGTCTTGAAGCTGACGTCCGTAATAATGCCGTCTTTGACCTTGATGTACATCTTCATGATGTCGCCGCACTTCGGGTTGCCAACCTCGCCGATACCGTCTGCATCTTCCATTTCACCAACATTTCTGGGGTTGGAGAAATGATCCATTACCTTTTCGCTGTATGCCATATTTAAACATCACCTTTCAGAATATATCAGTCAATTTGCGTTTTTAATGATTTTTTCCCATAATGGGGACATTGCACGAAGCCTTTCAATAATAGGCGGCAGCTCTGAAAGGATATAATCAATATCCTCTTCCGTGTTTTCATCGCTGAAGGTCATACGCAGTGAGCCGTGTGCGATCTCATGGGGCAGACCGATCGCCAGCAGAACATGGCTGGGGTCGAGTGAACCGGAGGTGCAGGCTGAACCGGAGGAGGCTTCAATACCCTTCAGATCAAGGCTGAGCAGCAGAGATTCACCCTCGATACCCTGAAAGCACATATTGACGTTGCCGGGCAGTCTGTGGATTCTGTCGCCGTTGATGCGTGAACGGTCGATTTTCAGAAGCTCATCGATCAGACGGTCGCGCATTTTTTCAAGGCGGGGATTTCTCTCCGGCATTTTTTCAACGGACTCTTTCAGAGCCTCTGCCATGCCGATAATACCGGCGATATTTTCCGTACCGGCACGAAGTCCTCTTTCCTGTGCGCCGCCGTGAATCAGGTTGGGCAGTCTGATGCCCTTTCTGACGTAGAGTGCGCCCATACCCTTAGGACCGTGGAACTTATGTGAGGAAAGCGAAAGCATATCCACATCAAGCTCCTGTACGTCTACGGGAATCGTACCTGCCGCCTGAACCGCATCTGTATGGAACAGAACACCGTGCTGATGAGCGATTGCAGCAAGCTCCCTGATGGGCTGGATCGTACCGATCTCATTATTGGCAAACATGATCGTCACAAGGGCGGTATCCGGACGGATAGCTGCTTTCAGCTCCTCAGGACGTACCAGTCCATCCTCATGAACATCGAGCAGTGTGACCTCAAAGCCGTGCTTCCGGAGATAATCCAGTGTATGGAGTACCGCATGGTGCTCGAATTCAGAAGAAATAATGTGTTTTTTTCCTTTTTTTTCGCCAAGCTCCGCAGCACCCTTGATCGCCCAGTTGTCGGCTTCACTTCCGCCTGATACAAAGAAGATGTCGGAAGGACGCTGTGCATTCAGGCACTGTGCGATAACTGCTCTTGCGTTGTCAACAGCCCTTTGTGATTCAACACCGATACGATACAGACTTGACGGATTTCCGTAATGCTCTATAAAATAGGGTTTCATAGCTTCAAATGCCCGCTCGGACATTTTTGTTGTCGCGGCATTGTCGGCATATACAAACTTTGACATTGTTTTACCTCGCTTCTGCATATATTTAAAAAGGATATACAGGAAAATATAATCAATATTCCCAAAATATTCCTACCTATACATCATACACCGTGAAATGGAATAAATCAAGAGTAATTTTTATTTTATCGATCAAAACAGTATGTTTTTTCGTTTTGCCGGTGTATACTGTTGAATGGAATATCATTCCGTTCAGGCATATTTTTTTGCTTCATCCGTTGCCAGTTTGTCGCAGCGTTCATTTTCGGGGTGACCGTTGTGACCTCTGACCCATACGAAGCTGACCTTGTGACGGCGCAGCAAAGGGAGTAGCTCTTCCCAGAGTTCAATATTTTTTGCCTGTGTTTTGTCGCTTTTGATCCAGTTATTCTTTTTCCAATTGTATATCCAGCCCTTGTTGACGGCATTGCACACATACTGAGAGTCGGTCGTGAGGGTCACGTCACAGGGCTCTTTCAGGGCTTTGAGTGCCATGATGACAGCTTTCAATTCCATTTTGTTATTGGTGGTATTTGCTTCGCCGCCGGAAAGCTCCCGTTCATGTCCGTTATACCTGAGAATAGCACCCCAGCCGCCCGGACCGGGATTGCCGCTGCAAGCACCGTCTGTATAGATATCAATATGCTTCATAGAAATTCCTCCTCGGGGGTCTGCTTTTGCCGTGTGGGCACAAAGCGGTACGGCAGATGAAACCCGCCAATCATATTATACATGATTTTTGCTTATAATCAATATAATATCGCTGTCATACAGAGAAATCAATTTTCAAAAATCCACGGTATATATCCCCGCTTTTGCTTTGTTTTCAAACAAAGGGTTTCCCCCGAGAAAGCTGCCCTTCAAAATTGATTTCCGGGGCAGCGTCGACGCTGCTATTGACAGATGGGGAATAGAATAGTAAAATGGTAATATAAAATGTGTTCGGAAAAGTGTATTCGGGGTTTAATATAGTAAGAAATTGTGCGGCTTTATTAAATTATGCTGCTTCAGGCAGTCTATATGCAATCTTTTTCAACAAAAAACAGAATCGGAGGTTATAATTAGTGTTATCTGGATATGATAAGAAAAATACATCAAAAGGCGGAAAGGGTAAAGGAATGACGAGCGGAAAGTACTCCCGAAGCGGCAGAGTACAGAAAAAACGCTTTACCCCGAAGTCAAGGGAGTCGGAAGTGTTCAGCAAGACTTCTGTCCCCGGCAGACTGACCGACCAGCCCATCGGCGGAAGGGGCATTCCCGGCAGCCTTGCACCGGCGGCAAAACCCGCAGCAACCGGCTTTGTGCCGCAAAAAGTATCTCCAAGATCGGAATATCAGCCGAGAAAACAGTACCATAACGCAGCGGAACATTCCGTCAGGGTGACTTTCCTCGGCGGACTGAACGAGATCGGCAAAAATATGACGCTGTTTGAGTGTGACGGTGATATGTTCCTGCTGGACTGCGGTATGGCATTTCCCGATGGCGATATGCTCGGCGTCGATCTCGTTATTCCAGACTTCTCATACGTGGAACGTAACAAGGATAAGATCAAGGGTATCGTTATTACCCACGGACATGAGGATCATATCGGCTCGCTTCCGTATCTTCTCAGAAAAATCAATCTGCCGGTTTACGGCACACCCCTCACCCTCGGTCTTGTCGAAAGCAAGCTCAAGGAACATAATCTCAGCAGCAAGGCAAAGCTCAATACCGTCAAGCCCGGTCAGAGAATCAAGCTTGGCACTTTTTCCATCGAATTTATCCATGTCAATCATTCTATTCCCGATTCCGTGGGTGTCGCGATCCATACACCTGCGGGTATCATCGTGCATACGGGCGACTTCAAGATCGACTGTACCCCCACAACAGGCGGTATGATCGACCTTGCCCGCTTCGCAGAGCTGGGAAAGCAGGGCGTACTCGCACTGATGGCGGATTCTACCAACGCCGAACGCCCCGGCTATACCATGACCGAACAAAAAGTAGGCCATACCTTTGATGTGCTCTTCAAGGAGGCAGAAAAAAGCCGCATCATTATCGCAACCTTTGCCTCCAATATCGGCAGAATACAGCAGATTTTGGAGTGTGCACAGAAATACGGCAGAAAAGTCGCATTTTCCGGCAGAAGCATGGTCAATAATATGACAATCGCTTCGGAGCTGGGCTATATCAGTGTGCCGGACGGACTCATCATCGATATCGATATGCTCGGACATTACAGCAAGGAGGAAGTTGTCCTTGTAACAACGGGCAGTCAGGGAGAACCGATGTCGGCACTCACGCGCATGGCATATTCCGACCACCGCAAGGTAGCGGTAGGACCGGAGGACTATATCATTATCTCTGCCAATCCCATTCCCGGCAACGAAAAAACCGTGAGTGCAGTTGTCAATGAACTGATGAAGCACGGCTGCAAGGTCGTATATGAGTCCATGTATGAGGTTCATGTGTCGGGTCATGCCTGCCGTGAGGAACTGAAAATCATACAGGGGCTTACCAAACCGCGCTATTTTATCCCCGTACACGGCGAACAGAAGCATCTCGTCAAGCACGCACAGCTTGCTATGGAAATGGGTATGCCGCGCTCCAATATCTTTATCGGAGATATCGGCAATGTGGTAGAGCTGAATAAGGGCTATATGAAGCAGCTTCCCAGTGTGCCCGCAGGCAAGGTGCTGGTGGACGGTCTTGGTGTGGGCGATGTCGGCAGTATCGTGCTGCGCGACAGAAAGCACCTCGGTCAGGACGGTCTGATCGTGGTGGTTGTGACCCTCGACCGCGAGGACGGACATATTATTGCCGGTCCCGATATTGTGTCACGCGGCTTTGTATATGTCAGAGAAAATGAGCCGCTCATGGACGAAGCGCGCGACGCGGTCGTAGGGGCTTTGGAGGATTGTGAAAGCGATGGGATCCATGAATGGGGTGTCATCAAGAATACCATTAAAGATGCGCTTTCCAAAACACTGTATGACAAAACAAGAAGAAGTCCCATGATTCTTCCGATCATCATGGAGGTTTGATGCAGCTTTGAATCGGATCATAATTTACTGTTTCGTAACAGAGGCAGGTGAGTTGCTGTGAAAAAAAAGAATATCAGGAACTTCATGTCACCCTTGCTTGTGGTACTGGCTGCGGCAATGCTGGTGATGTCGGTGGTATCGCTGTGGTGGAATCCGTTTATATTTCTCGGCGAATTCATTTTTTCTGCCGCTGCGTTGGCTATTGTCATCTTATGTACGCTGAAGCTCAAACGGTATATAGCAGGCGTGATCTCTGTTTCTGTGAAGTCTATAGAGCTTGACGGACAGGCAGAGCTTGAAAAGGTACACGTTCCCGCTGCCATTATAGGCAAGAATCATGAAATTCTGATTGCCAACCGCCTCTTCTCAGAAAAGCTTTGTGCCGACGGTGAACCCAACGGTGAAGATATCACCGATTATCTGTCCAACGGCAACCCATCGTCCATATATACCGAAAACGGTACGGATACGCTTGTGCAGGGCAGATGGTATGCGGCTATGGGGGTGAAAACCGGCGAAGGCTCTATCGTCTATTTTATAGACAACAACACCTACAAAACCAACTCCGATCTGTATATTTCTTCGCGTCCGGTGGTGGCGATCGTGGCTTTCGACAACCGCGAAGAGCTGGAGCGGGAAAAAGAGGACGGCAAGGCAAGCCGTATTACGGCAGAGGTGGAGCAGACCATTATCAAATGGGTCAATACGACCTCGGGCTTCTATAAAAAGCTCAGCGGCGGCAACGGCAGATATGTTGTCGTCATGGAGGAATGTCACCTCAAACGTTTTATAGACGAGAAATTCCCCGTGCTGGAAGAGGTACGCAGTATCAAGATCAATGACCGTGTGGACGCGACTGTTTCCATGGGAATCGGTCACGGCGGCAGCTCCTTCAAGGAGAATGAGCTGTGGGCGCGTCAGGCACTGGATATGGCTCTCGGCAGGGGCGGCGATCAGGTGGCAGTCAAGAAAGCAGAAACCTATAAATTTTTCGGCGGTGTGTCAAAGGGTATTGAAAAGCGTGATAAGGTCAGAACCCGTCTGATCGCTGCTCAGATGACGACCCATATCAATGCCAGCAGCAACGTGCTGATCATGGGACACAAGTATTCCGATCTGGACGCTGTGGGCGCATCGATCGGCATGTGGAGTGCTGCGTCACGCGGTCTGAAAAAGCCCGCCTATATCGTCATCGACAGGGAGCAGACCCTTGCAAAGGCACTGGTAGAAAGCTTCGGGAATGCGGGTCTGGGGGATATCTTTATCTCGGAAAGCGAAGCACTTGATCTCGTTGACGACAAGACACTGCTTGTCATCGTGGATACACATTCACCGAACTTTGTGGAATCGAAGCTGCTGTATCAGCGCTGTCAGAAACGCACCGTTGTCATTGATCACCATCGCATGATGGTCAACCATATTGACAGTGCGCTGGTATTCTATCATGAACCGTATGCATCCTCCGCCTGTGAAATGACGGCGGAGCTGGTGCAGTATATCGGCAGTGAATCCCTCAGCAGACTGGAAAGTGAAGCGCTGCTGTCCGGTATTATGCTTGATACCAAGAATTTCGTTCTCCGCACGGGCGTGAGAACCTTTGAGGCGGCGGCTTATCTGCGCAGCAGCGGTGCGGACACGGTAGAGGTCAAACGGCTGTTTTCCAACTCGTTTGATACATACAAGGTGAAGTATAAGCTTGTCAGTGAAGCAGAGATCTTCAACTACTGCGCCATCGCTTCGGCTGACGAGGACGTACCCGATATCCGTATCGCATCTTCACAGGCGGCGGACGAGCTGCTCGGCATCGAGAATGTCAAGGCATCGTTCGTTATCTATAAAACGGGCAGAACCGCCAATATTTCGGCGCGTTCTCTCGGCGACCTCAATGTGCAGCTGATTATGGAGAAGCTCGGCGGCGGCGGACATCAGACGATGGCGGCTTGTCAGTTAGAGAATACCTCTATGAGCGAAGCACGTGAAAAGCTGGTTTCCATTATCAGTGAGATCGACCTCAACAGGGTCGAACAGAAACAGGTTATACAAAAATCATAAAAAAATATTTCAGAAAAGAGGAACAGGAATGAAAGTAGTATTATTGCAGGACGTGAAAGGCACAGGTAAGAAGGGTGAGATCGTCAACGTATCAGACGGTTACGGCAGGAATTACCTCTTTCCGAGAAAGCTTGCCAAAGAAGCCGATGCACAGGCGATCAACGAACTCAAAAACGCGGAACAGTCCAGACAGCACAAAATTGCCGTAGAAACGGCGCAGGCAGAAGCGGACAAAAAGCGTATCGAGGGTCAGACCCTTGTGATGACCGCAAAGGCAGGTCAGGGCGGCAGGCTTTTCGGCTCGGTGACCGGCAAGGAGATCGCAGGAGAGCTGAAAAAGAAGTACGGCATTGATGTAGACAAAAGGAAGATCGTGCTGGATACCGACATCAGAGCCTTCGGCACCTATAACTGTGAGGTCAAGCTCTATACGGGCGTTTCTGCAAGCATTAAAGTGATGGTGCAGGAGGAACAGTGATACGTATGCAAAAAGCGGAGTAGCGTCCGCTTTTTCATTCTTTTAAATATGAATATATAAGTTATAGCAGGCAATAAAAATATTCTTACTCAGAGTGATATCCGAAGGGGTGCGGGGGCGACCGGAAAGCCCCCACAGTCAGCCTGTTATCTATCTGAAGTATAAAAATAATGTCGTTTACCATAGGTTATAGCAGGCGACAAAAAATATTCTTACTCAGAGTGATGTCCGAAGGGGTGCGGGGGCGACCGGAAAGCCCCCACAGTCAGCGTGTTATCTATCTAAAGTATAAAAATAATGTCGTTTACTATAAGTTTAAGGCGGTGAATAAAATGAGTGATGATGCAGCTTCGGCGGCAACAAACTATGACGGTCTGAATATGCCGTTCAGTGCGGAATCGGAACAGGCGGTGCTTGCTTCTGTTCTGCTGAATTCGGAGGAATGTCTGCCAAGGGCGGTGGAGCTGCTGCCGTCCGGCGATTACTTCTACCTTTCGCTCAACAGAATGATCTATCAGGCGATGGTAGATATGTTTGCAGTGGGCAGGCCGGTGGATTACTTTACGGTGCTGGAAAAGCTCCGTTCAAAGAGTGAATTCAGTGAAAATGACACCAAGGTCTATCTGCTGCAGCTTATGGAGCTGGTGCCCGGTTCGGAGAATATCGGGGAATATGCCAAGGCGGTGCGGGATAAATATATTGCAAGAAGCCTGATCAATGCCGCACGTCAGATCATAGACGACGCTTCGGGTGCTTATGACGATGTTGCCGATCTGGTCAATTCCGCCGAACAGAGAATCTATGAGATCAGCGATGATAAGGTCAATAAGGGTCTGGAGCGTGTTGACAGCGTTATTATGCAGACACTGGCGCGCCTTGACCTGCTCAATTCTCCCGACAGTGAAAGCTATCGGGGAATCTCAACGGGAATCGGTCTGCTGGATAATACCATCACCGGTCTGAACCGTTCCGACCTGATCATTTTAGCGGCGCGTCCCGGCATGGGAAAAACAAGCTTTGCGCTGAATATCGCTAAATATGCCGCAACAAAATGCAAAAAGCGTGTTGCCTTTTTTTCGCTTGAGATGGGCAAGGAACAGCTTGCGTCCCGACTGCTTGCCACTGAGGGCTGTGTATCGGGCACAAAGCTGAGATCGGGCAAGATCAGCAATGAGGAATGGACACGGCTGATCGAAGCGGCAGATGTGCTGAGTAAATCGGAGATCTATCTTGACGGTACACCGGGAATCTCTGTGTCGGACGTTCGTGCAAAGCTCAGAAGGCTTAAAAACGTTGACCTTGTTATCATAGATTACCTCCAGATCATGCGTTCCACAAAACGTACAGACAGCCGTGTGCAGGAGGTTTCGGAAATGACCAGAAACCTCAAGATTCTGGCAAAGGAGCTGGATATTCCCGTGATGACGCTGTCACAGCTTTCCCGTGACAGTGAAAAGCGCGGCAAAAAAGAGCACCGTCCGCAGCTTTCCGACCTGAGAGATTCGGGTTCTATCGAGCAGGACGCCGATATCGTTCTCTTTCTCTACCGCGAGGACTATTATGATGAGCAGTCGGACAAAAATCCCGAAACCTCCGACAAAAACAGCGGCGAATGTATCGTTGCCAAAAACAGACACGGCGAAACACGCACCGTTCCGCTGCACTGGCAGGGTGAATTCATGCGATTTACCGCAGAGGAAACAGATCATGCAGTATAAAGCGTATGCCAGTGTGAAAAAATATAATATGCTGCGTATGGGCGACACCGTTACGGTGGGACTTTCAGGCGGCGCGGATTCCTGCGCCTTGCTGCATTTTCTTCTGTCGCTGCGGCAGGAGCTGCGGCTTACGGTCGCCGCCTGTCATGTGAACCATCAGCTTCGCGGCGAAGAATCCGACCGTGACGAGCAGTTTGTAAGAGAGCTGTGTGACGCTTACCATATACCGCTTTATGTGCTGAAAACAGACGTTGAAGCCGAAGCCCGCAAACGGAAGATCGGCTGTGAACAGTGCGGCAGAGAGCTGCGCTATGCGTTTTTTGAACAGACAGCGGCAGACATTTCTGCCGACAGGATCGCTACCGCCCATACCGCCTCCGATAATGCCGAAACGGTGCTCTTTAACCTCACGCGCGGCAGCGGTGCGGCAGGAATGTGCGGAATCCCTCCGGTGAGGGACAGAATTATCCGTCCGCTGATCGGTGTCACACGTGAAGAGGTGGAGCAGTACTGCGCCATACACGGGCTTTCCTACGTGACAGACAGCACCAATCTCCGGTCGGATTATACAAGAAATAAGATACGGCATCAGGCAGTTCCGGTGTTCAGGGAGATCAATCCCTCCTTCGAGGCGGCTGTTTCGGGACTGTCCGAACGCATGGCGCAGCTTCTTGCCTATGTCGGTCAATGTGCCGGACAGGCACTGGAAGAGGCAGCCGCTCCCGGCGGATATGATGTCCGGAAGCTGCGGGGGCTTGATGAAGCCGTTCTGTCGGAGCTTCTGATCATACTTTGCAAAAAAAATGGCATTACTTTGCAGTCTAAGCATATTGAACTTCTGAAAGAAATCGTGTATAATGGTGGTGCTGTTGAGCTGCAAAGGGACAAAAGAGTGATTGTGAGTCAGCAGCTTCTCAGGGTAGTGACCGCACCGCCCGCAGCAATTGACGGTGAAGCCGCACTGCTGTTTGAACAGCCCTTGTTCATCAGCAATAAAAAAATACTTGTTTGTAAAATGAATACAGACGAATTCAATAAGCGTAAAAAAAATGACAAAAACCTGTTTCATAATGCACTGGATTATGATAAAATACCGGTGACGGCAGTTTTCCGTTCCATGCGCGCCGGAGATACGTTTTCGCCGCAGTCACGCGGCATTACCAAGCCCCTCCGAAAACTGTTCAACGAACAGAAAATCCCCGCCGAACAGCGCAGTGCAGTACTGCTGCTCGCCGATGGCAGCCATGTCTGCTGGATCGACGGAATCGGTGTATCCGAGCATTGCCGCATTACCTCCCATACACAAACAGCGGCTGTCATATCGGCAGAAGAAACAGAAGATGAAAACAAAGGCACATAAAAAGCGATAAGATGACAAAAGAAAGGAAATGACTTGATGAATAAGGATATTTCCGGAATACTCTGTGATGAGGCGGAGCTTGACAGCATTGTAAAACGGCTGGCAGGAGAAATCAACCGTGACTATGCGGGGAAATCCGTTGTCGTGGTAGGAATATTAAAGGGCAGTGCAATTTTTTTAGCAGACCTGTTCCGCAGACTGGAGATCGATTGTACGCTTGATTTTATGGCGGTGTCGAGCTACGGCTCGGAAACGATCCCGAGCGGCAGTCTGCGTATCGAAAAGAACCTTTCCACCGATATCAGCGGCAAGCACGTTCTGATTGTGGAGGATATTCTTGACACAGGCAATACGCTTTATGCTCTGAAAGCGTATTTAGAGGAGCTGCACCCCTGTTCGGTCAGGCTGTGTACGCTTCTGGACAAGCCCTCGCGCCGTGAAAAGCCGATAACGGCGGATTACTGCGGCAGAGAGGTTGAGAATCAGTTTATTGTAGGCTATGGGCTGGATTATGACGAGCATTACCGCAACCTTCCATATATCGGAATCCTCAGTCCGTCGGTTTACCGGAAATAATATTTCAACATAGTCAGCGGTTACCTCTCAAGACCTGTTCGGTAACCGGAACGCAGAGTGCCTGAACGGGTCTTAAAAAACAAAGGAGTTGAAAGCTCTTGGATAACAAGAAAACCATCCGCAATCTTTTAATCTACCTCGGAATACCTGTGATACTGCTGATCATTATCGCTATGGTGTTCATGTCACAGCCCAAAGCTGAGATACCTACCTCTGATATCGTGTATCTGTTTCAGGATCAGAAGGTCAAGGAGTATTCCCTCGACTTCGGAACGGGTGAACTGAACCTCAAGCTGAATGAAAAGGTCAACGGCAAGGAGGAGGTCAAGACCTCAGTTGCAAGTATATCCTTGTTTTTGCAGGCGATAGACGGCTATGTTGACGAATACAATGCCGCTCACCCCAAAGACAAGATGACCTTCACATGGAAACAGGCAAGCGACAATTCACTGCTGGTTTCCTTCCTGCCCAATATTATTCTGATCGCACTGCTGGTTGTGTTCTGGGTCTATATTATGAGAAAGATGCAGAACGGCTTCGGCGATGCAGGCAGACAGGTGGGCTTCGGCAAGGCAAAGCTCAAAAATCTCAACGACGAAAAGCGCAAAACCACCTTTGCCGATGTGGCAGGTGCCGATGAGGAAAAGGAAGAGCTGCGCGAGATCGTAGAATTCCTGAAAGACCCCAAACGATATAATGAGCTGGGTGCAAGAATTCCCAAGGGTGTATTGCTTGTAGGCCCTCCCGGAACAGGTAAGACGCTTCTTGCAAGAGCCGTAGCGGGTGAAGCAGGTGTACCGTTCTTCTCCATATCCGGTTCGGATTTTGTAGAGATGTTTGTCGGTGTTGGTGCATCAAGAGTCCGTGACCTGTTTGATCAGGCAAAGAAGAACTCCCCGTGCATTATCTTTATCGACGAAATTGATGCCGTAGGACGTCAGCGCGGTGCGGGTCTTGGCGGCGGTCACGACGAAAGAGAACAGACGCTGAACCAATTGCTGGTCGAGATGGACGGTTTCGGAGCGAACGAGGGTGTGATCATGATCGCAGCCACCAACCGCCCCGATATCCTTGACCCCGCTCTGATGCGTCCCGGACGTTTTGACAGACAGGTCATGGTCGGCAGACCCGATATCAAGGGCAGAGAAGAAATTCTCAAGGTTCATGCAAAGGGCAAGCCGCTTGC
The DNA here is from genome assembly GCA_902773325.1 of uncultured Ruminococcus sp. Lineage (GTDB taxonomy): Bacteria > Bacillota > Clostridia > Oscillospirales > Acutalibacteraceae > UBA1213. Next base: position 21,729 of record CACYDW010000079.1, on the reverse strand, counting down.
TCCCGATGTAGAGCTCAGAACCATTGCCAAAACCACGGCAGGCTTTACGGGTGCAGACCTTGAAAACCTGCTGAATGAAGCGGCGCTTCTTGCCGCAAGAAAAGACCGCAAGTCCATTACCATGGAAGAGGTGGAGGAAGCCACCATCAAGGTAGTTGTGGGAACAGAAAAGAAATCGCGTGTGATGTCCGATAAAGAAAAGAAGCTTACGGCATATCACGAAGCAGGCCATGCAGTCGCGACCTATTTCTGTCCGACACAAGACCCTGTACACCAGATCTCCATTATTCCGCGCGGAATGGCGGGCGGCTTTACCATGTCGCTGCCCACGGAGGACAGGTCTTACCGTTCACGCAGCGAAATGCTGGAGGAAATCGTTGTTCTTCTTGGCGGACGTGTTGCCGAAGCACTGATTCTCGGTGATATTTCCACCGGTGCGTCCAATGATATTGAACGTGCAACCAACCTTGTATTCTCCATGATCACAAAATACGGCATGAGCCCGAAGCTCGGCCCGATCACCTATGGCTCATCAGACGGCGAAGTATTCCTCGGCAAGGAATTCGGACACACCAAAACCTATTCCGAAGAAACGGCTGCCAAAATAGATGCAGAGGTGAAGGAATATATCACCGATGGTTATAACAAGACCGAAGAAATCCTCAAAGAGCATACAGCCGAGCTGCATGAGGTGGCAAAGTTCCTGTTTGAGCATGAGAAGATGACAGGCGAGCAGTTTGTATGTGTCATGGAGGGCAAGCCCGTGCCCATTGAGGAGGACGCGGACGAGGATACCGATGAGGAATATCTTTCGGAAGAAGATGAAGCAGAGGATACCTCTGCCGACAGCGATGATACCTCAGATACCGCCGATAACGCAGATCATACGGACGAAGCTGATGACGATTCCAACGAAATCGTCTTTGCCGGTTCGGACGATACCGAAGAATAATACTTTCATGCATAAGGAGTACAATTTGTACTCCTTATCTTGTCATTTTCCGGAAATAGAAATAATGAATAATGAATAATGAAAATGGTTTACTATTTTGATTTATTCCCATAGAAGAAGTTATTGTTCTATTTTATTTACTTGCATAGTATAAAGTTGCGGGTGCAGGGGGCTCGAGCCCCCTGCCGGGGTCAAGGGGCAGAGCCCCTGCGGGGTTTGGGGCAGAGCCCCAATATTAAGGAGTGGGGAAATGGGATTCAAGAGGATAACGGTAAGAGGAGCGAGGGAGCACAATCTGAAGAATGTGAATGTGGAGATTCCGAGAGATGAGTTAGTGGTTGTGACGGGGCTGTCGGGGTCGGGGAAGTCGTCGCTTGCGTTTGATACGCTTTATGCGGAGGGGCAGAGGCGGTATGTGGAGTCGCTGTCGTCTTATGCGAGAATGTTTCTGGGGCAGATGGATAAGCCTGATGTTGACAGCATTGACGGACTGTCGCCGGCGATATCGATCGACCAGAAAACGACTTCCAAAAACCCGCGTTCTACGGTGGGAACGGTGACGGAGATCTATGATTATCTCCGTTTGATGTATGCAAGAATCGGCATACCGCATTGTCCGGTGTGCGGGAGAGAGATCAGGCAGCAGACGGTAGACCAGATCGCCGACAGAATTTCAGAGCTGCCGGAGGGGACAAAGATCCAGATCATGTCGCCGGTGATCAGAGCCAAAAAGGGCGAACATAAGAAGGAATTTGAGTCGGCGGCGAAAAGCGGGTTTGTGCGTGTACGTGTGGACGGCATTATATATGACCTGTCTGAGGATATCAAGCTTGAAAAGAATAAGAAGCATAACATAGAAATCGTGATCGACCGACTTGTAACAAAGCCGGAGATTCGTTCGCGGCTTTCCGATTCTATTGAAACGGCGGCAAAGCTTTCGGGCGGACTGGTGATCGCGGCGGTCAGCGGGGGAGAGGATATCCTCTTTTCACAAAATTATGCCTGTCCGGAACACGGTGTGAGTATTGATGAGCTGAGTCCGAGAATGTTCTCGTTCAATAATCCTTATGGTGCGTGTAAGAAGTGTACGGGACTGGGTGTGTTCATGAAGATCGATGAGGGATTGATCATCCCCGACCCGTCAAAATCCGTCAGACAGGGTGCGTTGAAGGGCAGCGGCTGGGCGATGGAGGGCAGTACGATCGCCACGATGTATTTTGAAGCACTTGCCGCTCAATATCATTTTTCGCTCGATACACCTGTCAAAGACCTGCCGGAAGAAATCGTTGATATTCTGCTTTACGGCACAAAGGGAGAAAAGATCACCGTTACCCGCCGCAATGAATACGGCTCGGGGGTATATCATACGGAGTTCGAGGGTATCATCAACAACCTTGAAAGACGTTTCAGAGAAACACAAAGCTCATGGATCAAAGCGGAGATCGAGAGCTATATGACATCAGTACCCTGTGATGCCTGCAAGGGCAGAAGGCTCTCACCGGAAAGCCTTGCGGTAACGGTCGGGGGATTGAATATCAGTCAGTACTGCGATATGTCGGTAGAGCAGGCAATAGAGTTCGGCAGGAGGGCACAGCTCAGCGATAGGGAAAAATTCATTGCCAAGGCGATTATCAAGGAAATTGACAGCCGCCTGAACTTCCTCAACAGCGTGGGACTTTCTTACCTGACGCTTTCACGTTCGGCGGGGACGCTTTCGGGCGGTGAAAGCCAGCGTATCCGATTGGCAACACAGATCGGCTCATCGCTGTCGGGTGTACTGTATATTCTTGATGAACCGAGTATCGGACTGCACCAGAGAGATAATGACAAGCTGATCGCCACTCTCAAAAACCTGCGTGACCTCGGCAACACCGTCATTGTCGTAGAACATGATGAAGATACCATGTATGCCGCCGACCACATTATCGACATCGGTCCGGGTGCGGGTATTCACGGCGGAGAGCTGGTTTGTGCGGGTACGGTGGACGATATCAAAGCTTGTGACCGTTCGCTTACAGGACAGTATCTGAGCAAAAAAATGTATATCCCCGTGCCGCAGGAACGCCGCAAGGGAAACGGTAAAGTACTCACGGTCTATGGGGCGGCGCAGAACAATCTGAAAAAAATCAATGTAGAATTCCCTCTGGGCAAGTTTATCTGTGTGACGGGTGTATCCGGCTCGGGAAAATCCTCTCTGGTCAACGAGATTCTCTATAAACAGCTTGCCTGCGACCTCAACGGCGCAAGACCTCTGCCTGTGAACTGCAAAAAGATTACAGGCACAGAGTATCTGGACAAGGTCATTGATATCAATCAGTCGCCCATCGGCAGAACGCCCCGCTCCAATCCGGCAACCTATACGGGAGTATTCACCGATATCCGTGAACTGTTTGCGCAGACCAACGAAGCAAAGATGCGCGGTTTCAGCTCGGGACGTTTTTCGTTCAACGTCAAGGGCGGACGCTGCGAAGCTTGTCAGGGTGACGGTATTATCAAAATCGAGATGCACTTTTTGCCCGATGTTTATGTTCCCTGTGATGTCTGCGGCGGCAAACGCTACAACCGCGAGACCCTTGAGGTAAAATTCAAAGGAAAGTCCATCTACGATGTACTCGAAATGACCGTAGAGGAGGGCTGTACTTTTTTTGCTAACCATCAGAAAATCTACAACAAGCTTAAAACGCTCTATGATGTCGGACTGGGCTACATTAAGATCGGACAGCCCTCCACGACCCTATCCGGCGGTGAAGCACAGCGTATCAAGTTAGCGGCGGAATTGTCGAAGCGTTCCACAGGCAGAACCATCTATATTCTCGATGAGCCGACAACCGGACTTCACATAGCCGATGTCCACCGGTTGATCGATGTACTTCAAAAATTCGTTGACGGCGGTAACACAGTCGTAGTAATAGAACACAACCTCGACCTCATCAAAACCGCCGACCATATCATCGACCTCGGCCCCGAGGGCGGCGACGGCGGCGGTACCGTCATCGCCACCGGCACTCCCGAGGATATTGCCCGCTGTGAAGTTTCCTATACCGGACAATACCTCAAAAAATATCTCCGCGGATAGTTTTCCCGGGGGAAACCCTTTGTTTGAAAACAAAGGGTTCTCCCCCGGACCCCTTTCCTAAAAAAACGAACTTTTCGACCATGTCTGATAAAGCGAATAAAGAAAAAGAAGTGCTATTTACTGTCGATTAAAAAAATGATTTCCGGCGAATAGGTGGTGAAAGCTTGTTCGGATATTTGCAGCCGTTAAGAGAAGAACTCAGGATCAAAGAATATGAGTTGTATAAAAGTGTATACTGCGGGTTATGCAGGGAGCTGGGCAGGCGATACGGGATTCTGTCACGGCTGACGCTGAGCTATGACTGTACGGTGCTGGCAATGCTTGCCGTTGCCGTAAAAGGCGAGGATTGTGTCGTCACAAAGGGCAGATGTACCTGCAATCCGCTGAAAAAATGCCTGTACTGCTCCGCCGGCGGAGAATCCTTTGCCCTTGCGGGGGCGGTATCCGTGATCATGGCATATTATAAGCTGACGGATACCATAGAGGACGGCGGCTTCTTCAAGCGTATGGGAGCAAGAGTTCTGCGGGGGTTTCTTGCGCGGAATTACCGCAGAGCAGAACGCGCTTATCCGGAAATCGCCGAAAAAACAAAGGATATGATTCTCGCACAGATTCAGCTTGAACGAAGTGCAGACGCTTCCGGAATGGATACGGGAACACCCGTAAGCGTAGACCGCGCCGCCGAGCCTACCGCGAAGCTGCTTTCGGCATTGTGTGAAATGCTGACCGATGATGACGCACAAAAACGGGTGCTGTCGGTGTTCGGCTATTTTGTCGGTCGCTGGGTCTACATAATGGACGCTGCCGATGACCTTGAAAAAGACCTCAGACGCGGCAGCTTCAATCCCTTTGCCGCCTGTGTGAAGGACGATTGGCATCAGACCATGCTGTATTGCAACGAGGTACTGAATGTAACGGTTTCGGAGATGATCGCCGCCTACGATCTGATAGAGCTGCACTCCTATCGTTCTGTGCTCGACAATATTATCTATGATGGTCTGGGCGCACAGCAGCGCAAATGCCTGTTTGAGAAAAGGAATAAGAAAAAAGCTACCAAAAGCAAGGAATATTACCGCTATCCCTCCGAACTGCATGACAGCGGTAAATAATGCGGGACTTGTCACCGAAAGGAAAGTGATGTCATGAGCCCTTATGAGGTTCTTGGTGTGTCGCCAAGTGCAACGGACGATGAAATCAAGCAGGCATATCGTAAGCTTGCAAAAAAATATCACCCCGACAGATACGTCAACAGCCCTCTTGCAGAACAGGCATCTGAAAAGATGAAGGAGATCAATAACGCTTATGATACGATTTTAGAGCAGCGAAAGGGCGGAGCGGGGCAGAGCGGCTATTCCTATCAGAATGTATATACGGGCGGCAATACATCGTCAGCGCGTAACGATATCAGAAGTCTTATCAATGCGGGTCGATTTGACGAAGCGCAGCGGCTGCTCGATGCCGTCATGCCCACCGAACGCGATGCAGAGTGGTATTATCTTTCGGGTGTTGTGGCATACAGTAAGGGCAGACTGGAGGAGGCATATAACTACTTTACGACAGCCTGTTACATGGAGCCGTACAATACAGAGTATAAATCTGCTTTTGACAGGATCAGACAGCGGCGCACCGGAAAGAGGGGCGGCTATGACCCCGACGCGTCATTGAACGGCGGCTGTGCGGATATGTGCTGCGATCTGCTGTCCTGTCTGATGTGCCTGAACTGCTGCTGCAATAGCTGCAATAACTGAGGTGATCGTTTGAGTTCCGTTCAAAAGCTTGCTCTCGGAGGAATGTTTACCGCGCTGTCTGCCATGCTGCTGCTTGCTGCGGGTATCATTCCTGCGGGGAGCTATGCCGTGCCGTTAGCGGCAGGAGCTGTGCTGATGGTATTATCGTGGTGTGCGGGCAGCGGCTGTGCGGCGGCGGCTTATGCAGCGGTATCGCTGATTGGTCTGCTGTTCTGCGCCGATAAAGAGGCGGCAATGTGTTTTATATTTCTGTTCGGCTATTATCCGCTTGTCAAAAAGCCGCTGGATAGCATTAAGAGCAGGATTTTGTCATATTTCATGAAGCTTGCGGTGTTCAACGCGGCGGCAGCAGGGGTATTTTTTGTTTTGAAGCTGGTGTTTCTGATTCCTGATAATGCCTTTGATATTTTCGGCATCAGCCTTCCGCTTGTAACTTTGATGAGCTTTAATATATTTTTCTTGATTTATGATACGGCACTGGGCGTTTTTGAACGCCGCTATAAAGGAAAAGTTTACAAATTGGTTACAAAAATATGGCGATAATTTTTGTACAGTATGAATAAAAGAGCGTTATAAAATAGTAATGACTACTGTTTTATAACGCTCTTTTTATATATTTTCAGCAAAAATCCGATAATATTTGGAACAACCGAAAAAAATCAGACAATTATTCCTATAATATCCATTTTTGATTCCAAAAAAACTATTGATTTAGCTCTATCAATCCTGTATAATAAATGTTACCGATAGTAGGATTTTTTGCAAAACTCCACGAAAATTATGACAGAATTGTTATCATGTTGAAAGGAAGTGTTAAAATTGTTCGGTGAAATCGTACAAGGTGAAGCAAAAGGCGCTATAACGAGGGTGAAGTCGGGCATCAGCACAAGAAAATGGATCGCGTTTTTGTGTATGATTGCTCTGGTCTTCACCGCATTTCCGCTGATGTCGGTCACAGCCGGCGCAGGCACGGCAATCTATGCGAAAACAACGGATTACCTCAATCTCCGCAGCGGTGCGGGAACAAGCTACAGCGTCAAAAAGGTCATTCCCACCAATACCACAGTGACGGTTACAGACCGTTCCAATAAGGATTGGCTCAAGGTCAGGCTTTCTGACGGTACAACGGGCTATTGTTCGGCAGATTATCTGGATATCACCACAGACTGTACCACGACCGACTATGTGAATCTTCGCAGCGGCGCAGGCACAGGCTATAGTGTGGTTACCACCATCAGTCCCAAAACACGTCTGGACATTCTTCGCTTCAACGGTTCAACATGGGCTTATGTTAAGATGGCGAGCGGAAAAAAGGGCTATGTCTGCACGGACTATGTGAGCTATACCAATACTGCCGCCACTACGGCATCCTCCACGAACTCGGATAACAGCAGCAAAGACACCGATACGGCATCAGTATCCCCCTTGAAGCTGTCTGCATCGACCCTGACCATCGGTGTTGATCAGGTTACAAAGATGTCCGTAAGCGGCAATACAGGCACTGTGAAATGGGTTACCTCCAATATCAGTATTCTGAAGGTCACGTCCTCGGGTACGATACAGGGTGTTGCTCCGGGTACGGCTAATGTGGTTTGTACCGATACAGCAGCGAAGGTCAGTGCTGCGTGCAAGGTGACGGTTGTAAAGACGGACTTCACCTCTATCAAGCTCTCTGCATCATCAAAAACCATTACTGCTCCGGCATCCTTTATGCTTACTGCCGCCACCAATAACGGCAGTACCAAGGTTGTGTGGAAATCCTCCGATACAGCCGTTTCATCCGTATCCTCATCCGGCAAGGTCACCGGAAAAATGGCTGGCACAGCCATTATTACCGCCTCCGATACCAACGGTATTGTCAAAGCAAGCTGTAAGGTCACGGTCAAGTCCAATGACAAGATCACTCTTTCCAAGAGCAGCGCGACAGTGAATGTGGGTTCTTCCATACCTCTCAGCGCATGGCTCAGCAACGCGTCCATGAGTGTGGACTGGATTTCCAGCAATACCTCTGTTGCTTATGTCAGGGACGGCATGGTAAGCGGTCTGAAAGCAGGCACAGCGACCATCACAGCCGTTGATAAATCCGGCACGATCTCAGATTCCTGCACAGTCACCGTAAAGTCCGTATCCTCCGGCAATGTGTCGCTTTCCCGCTATTCAGGCACTGTTTCTGCGGGCAAGACGCTTTATATCCAGGGCTACAACGGCTATAACTGGTCAACCAGTGATTCTTGTATCGCAACAGTTTCCAACGGTATGATCAATACTAAAATGCCGGGTAAGGTTGCAATCAGCTGTTCCGACAACAACGGCAACAAGGCGGTCTGCGTGGTCACAGTCACTGACGCAGCCCCCGTTAAATTCGTATATCCCTCCCCGAATTCCGCAACTCTGAATTCTACTATCAAGCTGATTGCCATTACAGACAAGCAGCGCACGGCTGTTGACTTCTACGTAATCCTCAGTGATACAAAGAAGGTCAGGGTAAGTGCAACAAGCAAGGTTTCGGAAGGCAGTACTTATGTGTGGACAGCCAATTATAAGGCTGCCTCTGCCGGTACATATACCATCAAAGCGTATGCAAATAGTGCTTCCGGTTGGGCAAGCTGCGCCGATGCGGTATCTACGATTTTCGTTTCTTCAAAGACCAACTCTGCTGCGGCAGGACTTGAAAAGCTTCGTCCGAGTGACGGACTGATCAACTTTATCGCCGAAAAAGAGGGCTTCTGTTCCTCCATTACTTATGATTCCATCGCCAACAACGTTCCCACACTCGGCTACGGACTGGTTGTCCATGAGGGTGAAACGTTCTATAACGGTCTGACATCGAGAGAAGCCTATGCACAGCTTGTAAAGAGTGTCAACGGAGATACCTTTGCTTCAAGAATGAATTCCTTCCTCGTCGGAAACGGACTGCGCTTCAACCAGCAGCAGTTTGATGCCCTTGTCAGCTTCTCCTACAACCTCGGCACGGGCTGGTCATATTCCTCCGACCTGCGCGATATTCTGCTCCGTTCCGGCGGCAAGAACCTTAACAACGTCAACAAAGATGCACTGATCTCAGAAATGCTTGCCTACCACCACTCCTGCGGTCAATGCTATTACGGCCTCCTCTACCGTCGAGCCGACGAACTCGAAATGTTCCTCTACGGCGACTACATTTCCGACGGCCGCCAGAACAAGTATCACTTCCCCAATCCCTCCTGCATCTCCTGGTAACCTTCCCCAGAGCGGCACTCGCTGCCGCTCTTTATCCTAATATGGCAAGAAGACACCGACCTATAGAGGTTGGTGTCTTCTTGCCATATTAGGATAAAATCTGAATAGAAGAAGTTATTTTTCTATTCTATTTACTTGCATAGTAAAAAGTTGCGGGTGCAGGGGGGTCGACCCCCCTGCCGGGGTCAAGGGGCAGAGCCCTTGCGGGGGCAAGGGCTCTGCTCCGATATTATGAGCCGGATATTTCTATGTTGTCGCGGGTGATGATGTTGCCGTAGAGGAGGAGGGTGGATTTAGAGCCGTAGAAAACGTCGCTGATTTCGAGGACAGCGTTTTTGCCTTCGTAGGTGGAGTCGGAGGTGAGGTTTTTGATCGTACCGATTTTCACCCATTTTGCCTGACCGTCATATTCGTAATCATAGATGGTGTCGCCCTCGATCTTGAACCTGCCCTTTTTGGAGAAGATCGGTTTGTTGGGCTTGTCGCTGCAAGTAACGGTGAGGGCATAGCTGCCGTTTTCGCCGAAGGTCACCACGAAGTCTGCGTTATCCTTGCCGCATTCCGGACAGTTCATCGGCGCAGAAGTCCATACCGCAGGAGAGAAGCCCTTTGAAGCACTGATCAGGTCTGCAAGGTTCTGGTATTTTTTCATCTTTTTGGCAACATCCTTGTATTCGGGGATACGTCTGTATTCGTTGAGCGCATCTGCATAATGCATGGCATTGTAATACATATCAGCCTGACGGTAAATGCTTTCTTTCACAAGGTCGGCGGAATCCTTATAATCCTCCAGTATGGAGAAATTCTGGAATGCCTGATCGTATTTGCCTTTTTCCAGATAAGCTTTGCCGTTTTCATAGATCAGATCGCGGCATTCTTCAAATCTTGCCGCACTGTCGCTGTATTCGCCGAGGTCGAAGAAGATGCTTGCAGCGGTATCGTAGTCGCCGCTGGCGATGTAATCGTTTGCCATGTCATAGCGTGTGGCATAGTAGCGTTCCTGCGAATCAAAATACGTGCCGAGGGAGAGGAAGATTTCCGCCGCTTCGGCCTTGCTGCCGTCATGATAGAGTTTGAGAGCCTTGCCGTAGCGGGCTTTGAGAATTTGTTCCTTACTGTCCATGAAGCCGTTGAGGGATTCAAGGGCAGCGATCGCAGCGTCATAGTTGTCGGCTTCAATGTCCCTGACGGCTGCCGCATAGTGCAGGTAGGGAATCAGATAGTAAATGGTTCCGTAAGTGCCTGCCGCACCGACCACAGCGACCAGCAGGATAATAAGCAGTATTTTTCTGATCTTGCTGGAGGACTGGTGGCGGAGTTGTGCCTGATAGCGCGCCTTGCGGGACTCATATTCTGCCTTGCGCTGACGTTTCTCCTCTTCGGTTTCGGGCTTTTCGGCATATTGTCTGATAGACTGGGCATGATTTTCCTGATATTCCGCGTGTTTGCGGAGGTTGTCGAGATTGCTGTTTCGTTCAAGCCAGAGCTTGCCCGCGCCGCACATCGAACATTCGGCTTCCTCGTTCCAGTTGAGCGTACCGCAGGCGCAGAGCCAGTGACCCCTTTCAAATACGGGCTGGAAAATAAGCTTGGAGCCGTCAAGACCGGTACGGGCGCAGATATCGAGGAACTGCCTGTTGAGGTCACCCTGAACGTCAAAGATACTCTGTTGTTCAAGAACCTTGTTGAAGCGTTTTTCTTCATGGTTGAACCAGACGTCGCCGCTGAGGTTGGTAAGGTTTTTGACAACGTATTCGACCATGCGCGTAGCCATGTTGGGAACAGGGATTCTTCTGTTGTAGCCGAATTCCATATTACGCGACACATCGAAGCCGCTGTATCGGACATCACAGATCGTGTCTATCGGGTTATGGAACTCATCATAGCAGATGACATCGAAGGTTATGGATTTAATGTGGTCAGGCTGTACATTCATGAACTTTGCCGAGGCAAACAGCTCACCCGTATCGGTATTAAGAGAGAGCTGCATGGAGCACATGACAACCGGTGACCCTTCAAACCACATCGGGTTTGTTTTCTCTTCGATTTTTTTGAGTTGTTCTGCCATAAACTCACCTCTCTGTTGCTTGATAGGATAATAAGCAACGGCTGTTGCTTTTATTTTCGGTGGACGCAGGTTGTGCGCCGATCAACCGTGCCGATTCCGAATCGACATCACTTCACACTTTACATTCTACTCCCTTTTTTCTTCTCTGTCAAGGCAGCGTCGACGCTGCACCCGTGTTCGCGTTTTCGCTCAGCAACAGAGATAAGTCCCCTCTGCTAACGAGTAGAATAGCTTCATCTGAACTGCGCTTCTATCCGACCGAGCTATCGCTCTAAGTACGGGAGATTGGTGCTATGCCGCGCCGCCGACAACAGCAGTCTGTTGATATCAAGCGTTGGGAGCGCAAGGGGTGCTTTCCTCTCATAACAGACTACAAACGAAGCGGCTTTATTTCTTATGGCGCGGCAATAAAGCTTTGGCTCTTTGAAACCGGAACGCGAAGTTGACAGCGGAGTTGACAGCGGAGGCACTCCGCCGCGAAGTTGACAGCGGAGGCACTCCGCCGCGGAGTTGACAGCGGAGGCACTCCGCCGTTCTCAATAAACATTTCCGATATCAGGCAAGAGAAGTGCTTGGCAGTAAGGTATGATGAAATCAACGCTTTCTTAAGATTTTTTCTGCCTGTCTGCCCTTGTGATTGCCGATATCAAGGCGGCTTTTGCCATTATCGACTAACAGCTTTGTGCCGCACAGTCCGACAAGGCGGCTGTATTGGCGGAAGTTTTCGTTCTGACTGTCCTTGAGCTGCATCGGATTCAGATTGGTAGTGACGATGACAGGCTTTTTCAGCAGGGAGATTTCATCGACGATATTGGCGGCAGTCGGAGAAAACTTTTCTATGCCGATATCGTCAAGAACAATACAGTCAAAATCGTCAAGATTGATTTTATAGGCTTCCTGCCGCATGGCTTCCATTCGGTTCTGCACCAGATACGACAGTGAGGTTACCAGTACAGGGATACCCCGATCGAGCAGGGCATTGGCAATACAGCAGGCGAAAAAGGTCTTGCCTTTGCCGGCATTGCCGTAGAACAGAATACCGTTTTCAAGCTGTTTCATCTCCTTGAAGTGTTCCGCATAGCGGCGGCATATTTCGGTTATCTCCGGATTTCGCCCGTCATCGCGGTCGAACGTATAATCCCGGTAGGCTTTATGCGTAACACCGGCTTCGACTAATTGGTCAAGCCGCCTGCGCTTGTTCCACTCCCTCAATGCGGCTTCTTCCCGCGCGTCCTTTTCTTCTTGGCAGCGACACGGTACAGGCAGAATATATCTTCCCAGACAGTTGCTCTGTCTGGGTGTATGGCAGCTGCTGCAAAAGACCAGACCTGTTTCTGCGTCCCTGTATTCGTCGTCCATAAGCTTTCTTGTTTTCTGACTTTGTGACAACATTTCAAACCCCTGTGTATAATCTGTATACATTTTTACCACTCCTCAAAATAGTCAGCTTCGGTCGGTATGTAATGACTTCCGCTTCTGTTTCCGTTATTATAGTTTCCTTCAATGATCTTCACGAGGTTTTTCGGCGTCAATATCCAGTCAAAGCCAAATCCCTTTCCGCCTTTGCGCCCCGTTAAAAAGTCCGACTGCTCCACGCACCCGAACAGGCTTTCAAAGCTACTGTCAAGCTCTTCAAGCTCCTTTGCGGCTTTTCTGATGCTGCGTTTGCGGCTGTCTGTCAGTTTTTTTACCTTTGGCAGGGAAACACAGACCCGATGAAACAAATCGATCACCGATTTATAATCAAAAGCGGTGCGCTTGTCATCGTCAGATGACGAGAGAGAATTATTATCTATATCTTTATCTATATCTATATCTATATCTTTATCTATATCTATATCTATATCTATATCTATATCTGGCGTTACATTTTTGTTACATTGTAACGCTTTGTTTTTTCTGTGATTTCTGACCCGTTTAGCCGATAATGTTTCACTGCCTACCAGTTCCGACACAGATGACAATAGCAGGTCATCGTTGTCAAGTCTTTCAACGATTCCCATATTTATCAATGCTTCTATTGCAAATCTCACCTTATTCTCATCTTCATCGGTCGCTAAGGCTATTTCTGACTCACAATTCGGCATGATATGCTCAAAAGACAGCACCCCCTCGTGATTGAGTGTCAGGAGCTGCATCTTTAAGTATATGATTGTCAGGCTGTCACCGTCAGGCAGTTTTCTTAATGCTTTGATATATTTCTGATTAAAAAAATCCTCTTTCAATTTGAGCCAATAATATCTTTTTTCGTTTGGCATTTGTGTACCTCTCATTCATGACACGGCTGTTTCACACCTGTTACATAAGCGTTACAATGTAACGCTCCGGTTGTTTCACCGTACCTCTCGTGACGGTGCTTTAGTCGTGTGATTCTTTTGAAAAATCTCACCCCATTCCTCGGGGAATCGTGCACTTTTCTGTTTTCGTATCATTATCCCTCCTTGTTTTGTACTGCACTGTAAAATTCCCTTCATATATACCCTGAAAAAAGAAAAAATTCGACCTCAAAAGGTCGAAAATTAAAAAACTTTTACAATTTTTTTGCAGCGGCATGTTCTTGTTCGCAGTATATACAATATGGGACACAAAAGAACACAAAAACAAACGGCTCCCGGAAAACCGAAAGCCGCTTGTTTTCTATGTTTTCTGAGAGCTGGAAAAGGGACTTGAACCCTCGACTTCCTCATTACGAGTGAGGTACTCTACCAACTGAGTTATTCCAGCAATCAACAATATCCATTATACTGCATTTTCCCAAAATGTCAAGCATTTATAGCAGGCGACAAAAAAATTTTACTTGGATTTTACTTAGAGTGATGTCCGAAGGGGTGTGGGGGTGACCGGAAAGCCCCCACAGTCAGCCGATGATTGATCAAAGTATAAAAAATAATGTCATTTACTATAATTCTATTATTATCATGGAAATCAAATCTGCGTCTGATTGACGTTCAGAAATTCGGCGACGGAGAGTGCGAGGTTCTGAGCGATAGCGTCGATGTTATCGCGAATCCATTCGGCATCTTCGGGGTTATCGTGATAGGCGATTTCAATGAGAATGGCGGGGGCTTTGGTTCTGACGATTTCGGCAAGGGTCGTTGTGGGAATGGTCGTGACTTTTTCGGGGTCCGGATAAATCTGTTTGAGGTTGTCGGCAAAGATATTGGCGGCGCGGGTGCTCTGCGGACTTCCCGCAAAATAATACACCTGACTTCCCCGGACCTTTCCCGCATTGGGCGGCGGTGCAGCGTTGGAATGAAGCGCTAAATGCAGGTCATAATTCCGCGCATTGGACAGTGCAACGGAATTGGCAAAGGTCTTGGACGGGTCATTACGCTCATACTCGATTCCGGCGGCTTCGAGGTAGGGAATCAGTGCATCTGTGAGGATATTCATATAGTATTCTTCGTTGCCGCCCCCGACATAGGGGTTATATTCCTGAGTAGACGGACTTAAAAACACACTTGGCATACAATCACTCCATTTTTCGATGAGCAAATTTTCGCCGATTTACTCATTGACAGTATTGATACTAATATCAAACAGACCTGACGACAATCTTTGGCGTTAAATTCCGCATAGCATTGTTGTCATCCTTGCTTGGCTTGAAAATGCTTTCGCATTTGTCAGACAGCTATTCGCTTGCATTCTTTGATTTGAAAAAGTCAGCGGCGGAAACATCCGGCGGGCGCAAGAAACGGTGCAAGCTGAAAAGCTCTTGTGAAGAGGTGAGAGAATTGGTTTTTTCTTCGCAGTCGAGGACGGCTTCAAAGCCTGCTTCCTTGATGATGGACAACAACAGCTCGTTTTTGTTGCCGAAGGGATAGACAAATGCCTGCGGTACTTTGCCGAGCTTTGCGGACATTCTTTCAAGGCATGTTGTGAGGTCGGCGGTGATGACCTGCCGATAGCTTTCTTCGGATTCCCCGCTGATCATGCCCGCACCTTTTCTGGTGCCGAGAGTATGCAGGTCGTAGGTGTGGCACTGTATCTCAACATAGCCGGAATCCGACATTTCCCGCAGCTCGCTCCAGCTGCACTGTGAATAGGCAGGACTGCGGTTTTCATCATTCTCCGCTTTGTCTGCTTCGGCTGCAATGGGAGATATCACCGCCTTACATTTATATTTCTGCAGCAGGGGATATGCGTAGGTATAATTGTTGAGATAACCGTCATCAAAGGTCAGGATCACAGGCTTCGGGGGCAGAGGTGTATGGTTTTTGAAATGCCCGATCAGTTCGCTGATAAAGATGGTATGAAAGCCGTTAGCGTTCAGATATTGCAGATCCTCCTCAAAGCTCTGCGGAGCGATCATATACTGATTTTGCAGATCCGGGTCTTTTACCAGCCCGTGATACATAATAATCGGTACATCAACGGGGGACTCTGCTCCGCTGCCGGTAACGGCCGGAACAGCGTACAGCGACAGCAGAACCGCTGCGGCGGCGGCAACGGATACTGACGATAAAAACAGCTTGTTTGGTTTCAGGAGCATATACATCAATATCACCTCACACTACTTTTATATGGGCGACGGGGGCTGATTATGCTTTGAACTGTTTTTTTGAGAAATAATTACCGGAATCATACAAATTGTTGTTGATAAGTCTGAAAAAATATAGTATAATATTACATATTGTAAAAGGAACAGGGAAATTTCAGAAATCACTGGATCAAGCACAAAACGGAGCGATATGATCTGCAAAGGAGGAACGCACGGCGGCTTCGCCGTGTGAAATGCCATGAAAATGAATCAAAACAAGCTGCTGCAATTCTTTGTAGGAACGCCTGCTTATAACGAGGATAAGGACTATGCGGATTTTGCGTTTTTTTCTGCGCCGCTCAATATGTTCTTTCTGATCTGCCTTGTGCTTCATACCGGATATATGATCGTGTTTTCGATGTATCATATTATGGCGATGATGCTGTTTGACCTTACGGGAGTAATCCTGTATGCTACTTTTGTTATTCTGCTGAAATATTTCAAAGGCTCATGGCTGCCGTGTACACTGGTTACCATACTGGAGCTGTTTTTGCACCAGATTTGCAGCGTTTATTTATTCGGACTTGACCCCGGCTTTCAATATCTGATGATTCCGCTGCTGTTCATGACGGTATTCATCAGTAAGAAGAACCGCATTATTCAGTATCTCAGAAATGTTATTATCGTGGTGGCGTTCATTTCATTTATATGCCTGCTGGTGCTGTTTAATGAATATACACCCGTTCATGAGCTGCCGGAGGTCGTCATGATGTCACTGCTGATCGTCAACTGCGCTATGAGCTTTCTGGTAACGGCGGTCTATGCGGGCAGAATCTTCTATTCCATTGACGACAAGCGCAGTGAGCTTGATGACAGCGTAGAAGAAAAGATCCATGCCATCGAGCAGATGCAGCACCAGATCATCATCAGCTTTGCTAACATTATTGAAGCCCGTGACGGCAACACCGGCAAGCACGTAAAGCGTACCAGTGAATATGTGCAGGCACTGATTTTAGAGCTGCAGCAGGAAGGCAGGTTCTATGATACCCTCACCCCGCGCTATATCCACGATACCATTCTTTCTGCTCCTCTGCACGATATCGGCAAGATCACCATTCCCGATGCGGTACTGCTCAAGCCCGGCAAGCTCACAGACGAGGAGTTTGCCCTCATCAAGAATCATACGGTCAACGGCAGAAAAATCATTGAGGAATCAATGGCGGATATTGAGGACGAGGAGTTCCTGAAAATCGCTAAGTCCGTTGCCCTTTATCATCATGAATGCTGGGACGGCTCGGGGTATCCTTACGGGATTCAGGGAGAACAAATTCCGCTTTGCGCCCGTATCATGACGATCGCCGATTTCTTTGACGCGCTTGCTGCCAAGCGTGTCTATAAGGCTGCCATGCCGATAGAAGAGGTGTTTGGTATGATCAAGAATCAGCGCGGAAAAAAATTCGACCCGGTAGTGACGGACGCTTTTCTCCGTATCCGCGACCGGATCGAGGATATCGCTCAGTCCAATGCCGACTAAAGAGGTTCCGTTTTTGCGTTTTGCTAAAAAATATATTTACAAACGGGAGAAAATATGATATAGTGATAAATAACAGGAATTATTATTGTTTTTGTGGAATACAGGAATTGTTATTGCTTCAGGGGTGCTGAACCTATGCGGACAAAACGGAATTTCAGTGCAAAAAGAGAAGCAATCTATAGTGCCATTGCTTCAACCAAATGTCACCCCTCTGCGGAGTGGGTGTATGACGTGCTCAAACCGCAGATTCCCGGTCTGAGCCTTGGAACGGTCTATCGCAACATAGCTGTTTTCAAGGATACGGGCATTATCAGGTCGGTGGGGGTATATAACGGACAGGAACGGTTCGATGCCGTTCTTACTCCGCATTCGCACTTTATCTGTACGTCATGCTTTAAAATATCCGATATCCCCGGCGGCAGAAGCTTTGCCGACAAAGCGATGTATGATTACGTGGAGCAGGAGTGTAATGCTTCTGTGAGCGGTCACAGCACTGTCTTTTACGGATTGTGCAGCAAGTGCCGACAGTCGGACAACAGCGGTATCTCCACCGAAAAACGGTGAGAAACATAAATTCAATGGGGCGGAATTACCCCGAATGATATGCAAGGAGGCAAAAACAGCTATGAAAAAATTTGTATGTTCTGTATGCGGTTATGTTTATGAGGGAGAAGAAGCTCCCGAGGTATGTCCCGTATGTAAAGCTCCCAAGGATAAATTCAAGGAGAGCAAGGCAGACGCATCTTATGCGACCGTACACGAGGTAGGCGTTGCAAAGGGCGTTGACGATGACATCATGCAGGAACTGATCTCCAACTTCAACGGCGAATGCAGCGAGGTCGGTATGTATCTTGCAATGGCACGTCAGGCAGACCGTGAGGGCTATCCCGAGATCGCAGAAGCATTCAAGAGATATGCTTTTGAAGAAGCAGACCACGCTTCCCGCTTTGCAGAACTGATCGGCGATGTTCTGACCGACAGCACCAAAAAGAATCTCCAGATGCGCGCAGATGCGGAAGCAGGCGCATGTGAGGGTAAGTTTGAGCTTGCCAAGAAAGCAAAGGCTCTGAATCTTGACGCTATTCACGACACCGTTCACGAAATGGCTAAGGACGAGGCTCGTCACGGTGCGGGCTTTGCAGGTCTTTTGAAGAGATACTTCGGCGAATAATCCCGCCGCAGCCGTATTATTTGGAATCACAAACCGGAATGCCGTTTCTGTTTTGGAAACGGCATTTTTCACACAGGGGTGTTATGATGAAAACAGCTATGTTCGGCGGGAGCTTCAACCCGATACACAACGGACATATTCAGCTTGCAAAAGCGGTCAGAAAACAGCTCGGTCTTGACCGTGTGCTGATCGTTCCCGCCTTTCAGCCGCCGCATAAGGAGAAAAGCGGCATGGCTTCGGGAGAAGCGCGTCTTGCAATGTGCCGCCTTGCCTTTGAGGGCGACCCTGCCTTTGAGGTGAGCGACATGGAGATCAGGCGGCAGGGCGCAAGCTATACCTATCTGACATTGGAGGAGCTTCACGCGCAGAATCCTGATGATGAGCTGTATTTGCTGATGGGTGCGGATATGTTCATGACGGTTCATGAGTGGAAACACCCCGAGATCATTTTTTCTCTTGCCGTTGTCTGCGGTATTCCGCGCAACAGCGACAATGCCGCCGTTCTTGCAAAGCAGGCACAGCTTCTTTCGACCCTCGGCGCACATACCCGTATACCGGATACCCCTGTTATGACCGTATCCTCGACCCGTATCCGCGCCGCCTGTGCCGCAGGTGAGGATATCTCCGCTCTTGTGCCCCCGTCCGTTCATGCCTATATCCGCGAACATCAGCTCTATTCCGCACAGGGGTAGCTGTATCTGCGGAAAGGGAAAGCGGTATTTTCTGCGGTATGTATACAGACCTGCGGTGCTGATGACTGCACATGAAACATAGAAACGGGGGAATCAGATGAAAAAGCGTATTCCGGTATTGGTGGTCTATTGGATATTGTTTTACGGCGCATGGGCGGCTTTTGAACTGATTTTCAAGGATATGCTGTATGCTGCGGTGAGCAGTGAGCTGTTCAGGGAGCTGATTCGCTCGGGTATCATCAAGAATCTTGTGTGGACACTGCCGGCCGTGCTTCTGATCAGGCACTATGAAAAGGATATTGCCGTGCCGCTGCGGGAAATGCTCACACCGAAAAAGGAGCTGTTGCGGTATATTCCGCTGTATCTTCTTGTGGCGGCTTATGTGCTGATGATGGCTTATAAGGCGCACGGCAGAATCGGTATAGTTGATACGTTCAATGAAGGAAAAATCGTGGTGGTGCTGTTTGTGGGCATTACAGAGGAGATGGTGTTCCGCGGGTGGCTTCTCAACCGCACTATCCGTTCAACCGAGGAATCGCCCGCCGTATGGACGGCTGTGGCAGTGAATGCGGTGCTGTTTCTGACCATTCATTTCCCGATATGGCTCAACAGCGGTGTATTCTATGCGAATTTTGCGAACCTCGGATTTGCCGTTATTCTGGTGCTGAGCAGCCTGTTTTCCTGGTGCTTTATCAGAAGCCGGAATATTCTTGTTCCCATAACGCTCCATGCGTTTTATGATTTACTTGTGTTTATGCTCATTTAAGGGAGAATATTTTGAAAAAACTTGACCGATATGCAAAAACCGATGCAGACAGAATTCTGCTCAGAAAAACAGAGGATATGTTCAAAAAAAGCGAACGAACCTATTCGGCGGTGTATTCCGGATTTCTCACACCTGCCGAACAGACACTCATCGCTTCTGTGCCGGAGCTGCGGCAGCAGATCGCTTTTACGGGCGGATATGACGAAGCCGAAAGACGGCTGCTCAGGGTCACAGCCGATGAATACAGCAGTGACAGCGGAGCACCGCTCCTGCTGTATTGTGCGCAGATCACCGACCGCAGCGGTACGGTGACGCACCGCGACGTGCTGGGTGCGCTTATGGGGCTTGGGATCAAGCGCGAAACCATCGGCGATATCGCCGTCAAGGGAAACCGCGTTTATTTCTTCTGCCTGTTATCTGTCGCGGAATATATCGCGCTCAATCTCACCAAAATCGGGAGATATACCGTCAGTCTTTCACAAGAGGAAAATCCTCTTGACTTTGCACCGGAAAAGGTACCGTTTTCTGCGAATGTCAGTTCGCTGCGGCTCGACTGCGTAGCGGCGGAATGCTTCGGGCTGTCGCGTACCAAAGCGGCCGGACTCATCAGGAGCGGCGAAGTGTCTGTCAACTGGCTTGCCGTGTGCGACCCGTCAAAGGAGCTGCACGAGGGCGACAGAATCTCACTGCGCGGCAGGGGTAAGGCAGAGCTTGGAGAAATTACGGGTACCAGTAAAAAGGGCAGATTGTTTGTAACACTGCTGAAATACAGATGATCGCTGAATGTGTCCCGAAAAAGTACCCTCTGTGCTGCCAACGCTCAATATCAACAGACTGCTGTTGTTTCCGGCGCGGAACAGCACCGATCTCCCATACTCAGAGCGATAGCCCGGTTGGATAGAAGCATAGGGCAGATGAAGCTATCCGACTTATCAGCAGGTGGAACTCCCCTTTGGTGCTGAGCGAAAACGCGAACACGGGTGCAGCGTCGACGCTGCCGCGAACACGGGTGCAGCGTCGACGCTGCTGCGAAAATCTGCTTGCAGTGAGCGGCGGCTTGTGGTATATTATAGGTGAAATATGAACGGGGTGATTTTATGAGCAGAAAACGAACGGTTTCCGGAAACAGAAAAGCAGCCAATAACCGGTATCGCAGCTTTTCTTCCAAAAGTGAAAACGCTGCGGTGCTGCATTCGGCGGTATATATGATTCCTGTTTTCATGGCGATCATGATCATAGCGGTTCTTTTAGCCGCGTTCAATGAGCTGAATACGCTTACCGACCGTGATACACCGCAGGAGGAAGGCCAGCCCTCTCAGACGGTATCTTCCACCGATGATTCCGAAAAGCTGATGACGCTGATCGCACCCTATAGTCCGCTGCAATCGGGATATAAGCAGAATCTTACGACCTATCGCGGGATAGAGGTCGACAAGGCGATCCTGAGCGACCTGAAACAGATGACAGCGGCTTCACAGGAGGACGGAATGGAACTGCTTTTGGACAGTGGTTATGTATCTGCCGCCGAACAGAACGAGCTGTATGTTGCCGAGGTGAAGCGGCTTATGGAGGAGGAGGGCTATTCGCGTGAGGACGCTGAGGTCAATGCCGAATATGCCGCACCGCAGGGCAATCATTACGACACGCAGTCCGGCTTGTCGGTTTCGTTTTCGTCAGAGGATTCGATTTATTTTGAGTATACCGACGAATACCTGTGGCTTGTCAATAATTCATACAAATACGGCTTTATACTGCGCTATCCGTCCGGCAAGGAGAGCTTTACGGGCATTGAATACAACCCTCATCTGTTCCGCTATATCGGCAGGGATAATGCACTGAAGCTGCGTAAGCTCGATATGTGCCTTGACGAATACATAAAATACACAGAGGAACGGAAATAGTGAATAGTGAATAATGGTTTGCTATTCTGCTTTATTTAGAGTGATGTCCGAAGGGGTGTGGGGGCGACCGGAAAGCCCCCACAGTCAGCCTGTTATTTATGAAAGTATAAAAAATAATGTCG
>CACYDW010000078.1 GCA_902773325.1 uncultured Ruminococcus sp. | reverse complement strand
TCATAGGCGGCTGATAGGTCAGATAAACGCTGACGTATGTAGTATCATCGGGAGTATTATAGCGTTTTTTCATTTCAGCCCTGACGAATTCGGGATCATAGCCGCTGAACATATACAGATGGTTCTGATGATTCTGTATCATTCTGGCAGCGTCGATGAAAGTGGTATCACCCGGAATAACGGTTCTGCACGGGAAGCAGATGGTACGGCTGCCGCCGGAGGTCAGTTCATCGTTGGTAGAACGTCTGGAAACGAAGTTTTCGATGGTAATATCTTCCTGTCCGTTATTCATTTTAGAGAGATAGGTTCTGATGACGAGCAAAAGAAGATTGGTAGGAGAAATCTGATTGTTCAGGCAGAAGTTGATTGCTCTCTGCATACTGTCCACTTCAAGCTGATAATCCTTAACTGCCACAAAAAGCTCTTTTCTTTCGATATCAGCCGCCCTGAGATCAGGGTTATTGTGCTTTTTACGAGCCTTTTCGAGTACGGAGGGACCCTGAATGTCGGAATACAGAGGCTCACCGTAAGTATCGAGCTGATCGTCCCAGAATTTTTTTGCTTTGGCAAGACGTTTTTCATTGCTTGCTTTTTCGAGATCGGAAACAAGTACTTTTTCAAAATCTGCTAAGGGAGCGGGATAGTCATCACCGAATTTGAGATGCTTATAGAGGTTCATAATATCCGTCGCCATCACAGCCACGCCGACAGAGTCGTTGAGTCTGTGATCCATGTGAACAAAGAAACCGGTATAATTGTCGGGCAGCTTAACAATGCGGAATTCACACATAGGAATATCATCGCCGTCAAAGGTTTCATAAGCCCAATGCTGCATGGTGTTGTCTGCTTCCTTCATAGTCATTCCAGTGAGATCCACTTCAGCAAAATCCTCCGGCTCGCAGTCCGCGATGTACTGCATGATCTCACCGTTTTCATCCGGCTTGGTAAAGCGGAGCCTTAAGCAGGCATATCTTTCCTTTTCAAGCTCTATGCTTCTTTTGAGCAAAGGAATATCGATATCTGCCTGAAAAGCTGCAACAATGCTGAGTCCGGATACCTGCTGAGTCTTGTACTCCTTGATCCACTGGTAATGCATATTCTGTGCGGCTGTCAATGGGTAAAGCTTTTTCATAAGTGCTATGATACCTCCCGAAAATAAAATTATCAGCACTACAGTTTTTCTGTACCGCCTTTTTGACACAATGAGATATATTTTTCCATCCCATTATATCTTATTGATATTATATCTTATTTTGATATATATGTCAATATTTTTTGTGCAAACATAACATTTTTATTCCCTTTTACGCTGATAATCATGACAGGCTTTTTTTGCTTATCCATACCAGTCATGATCCATGATATGGAGCGGAATCCAACACATTGCACCTCGTATGAGTACATTTTCATACGTTTGCTCAAAAATAATAAAGAATGGTACTTGCATTTTTTGTCGGATATGGTACTATATATAAGTCGTGAATGTCAAGGGCTGACAAACCGATAAAAAAGCATTGTCCGGCGGTTACAGCAAAGAACACCGGCATAAAAGGAATATCTTGCATATTTATGAGGGTTGTTTGAGCAAAAGTGACAGACAAACACGGCAACATTTTTATGGGAGGAGAAATGATATTTGAAAACTCTTATTTACTCAATGAGCCTTAACGGCGAATACTCCATCACTTTAGCATCTCTGCGTTACATCATCGACACACACAAAGACGATACATTTAAGGAACTGATCATGCCGAAGAACGGCAAATTGACCGATGATATGCTTGCAGAATTCAAGAAAGCTGACCTTGTGATTCTGGCATCGGGCATGTATCACTTTGCTCTTGCATCGCAGGCATTGGAGTCTATGAATGTGATCGGTGATTATCTGCGGAAAAACGAAAAGAAAACTGCTGTAACGCTGTTTACGACATCCGGCATGATGATGGATAATATCCCGCATGAGCAGGCAAAAAAATGGGCGGAGCGTTTCGGACTGCGGTATATCAAGGG
Source organism: uncultured Ruminococcus sp. (assembly GCA_902773325.1). GTDB lineage: Bacteria > Bacillota > Clostridia > Oscillospirales > Acutalibacteraceae > UBA1213. Next base: position 2,302 of record CACYDW010000078.1, on the reverse strand, counting down.
TGAAAGCATTTACTCGTCAGATATGCTCGTTGAAAAGTACCGGGCTGATGTGTACGCATGGTATAACAATGTAAAGGTGCTCGTAACATCGGATGAACTCCGGTTTGCAAGCGAAGCTGCCGTCAGTCTGGTCTATACGGACGATACTCCGGAAACGGATGAGATCGCAAAGCAGTACAGGGAAACTCTGACTGCTGCCGGAGCAGCTGTAAAGGAAATCCGCATGAGCAGTTACGACTTCAAGCACTGTCTTGGCTGTCAGTACTGCTATACCGACAGAAAATGCTGTATCAAGGACGATTTTGAAAAGCTTTGCAGGGACATTGAAGCCGGTACTGATGTACAGCTATTCGTGGGTGCAATCGAGAACGGATTTTATCCAACGCTGTTCAAGCGATATATGGACAGGCACGTCTGCATGGGCAGATGTCCATGCGATGATGAAGCGATTCTGCTGTACGCATGGCATGAGGGCACTGATTATAAAGCCGGAGATGAAGAATTATTCAGAACATGGGCACTTTCCTGTGCGTCATTCGGCGGTGAAGTGCTGATCGATGTCTGCAAGGGATTCAGCGGCAATGCTGTTGATGCAGCCGTTGCCGCTTTCAATGAAAACGTAGGTGCATACCGCAATTTCTATGGCACAGCACTTCGCAGAAAATTTGCTGATTTGTCGTATGAGATTCAGAATGTAGAACCGCTTGATTACAAGTATTTTGCAATGAACGGTGATCTGAAGCCTGTGCAGAGAAACCAGCAGTGCCGCGCGATCCACTCTGCACAGGATGCAAAAATGGCTGTTCAGATGAAGTCAATGGCTGTAAGAACTGCTCGGGAACAACCCGAAAATCTGAAAGCGGAGATTCCACAGCGCCGTATAAAGATGCAGGGCAAGTCGATGATGGAATGGGCCGAAAATCCGCCTTATGCAGACTACGAGGTAAAGGATTCCGACCTGAGTCCGGCACAGGCAGAAGCCAACCTTGCCGGCGGACCTCCTCCCATGGCGATTATCGGACGTAAAATCGGCAAGCGCATGGGACTACTCATGAATACATTTTTTACACTCGTGTTTGCGACGATCGGCACTCTGGCATCGGGTCATTTTACATGGCCAAGCTGGTTTGTAGGAGCTTGTGTCGGCTGGATCACTGCCTTTCTGATCACTGCCTTTATTCCGCCGAATGAAACGCAGGACAAAGTACTCCGGAAACACAACATTCCGGCAAACTCCTTTAAGGGAAGGCTTCTCAGCTCAGTGATCACAAGCTGTATCATCATGCCGATCATGACGATCGTGATGAGTATCAGTATGCCGGGGCTTGCCGTCTATAATCTTGAGCGCAGTATTGCCGGTATGGAAACAGAGGTCATTGAACTGTATGAAAAGCAGAGTGATCTGAAGTCGCAGCAAGCTGATCTGATCTCGCAGCGCAACGAACTGCAAGGCAAGCAGACGGCACTTAATGCACAGAAGGATGCACTCAATTCGCAGATGGAGAGAAACATCGAAACGGCAGTGGAAGATGCTATTGCTGAAAGACAAGCAACTGTGGATCAGCTGAACACAACTGTTGCAGCACTTGAGGGTCAGCGTGACGAACTGAAAAACAAACTCACGGACGCTTTATCTCCCGCAGAAAAGGGTCAGCTTAACGGTCAGATCGAAGGACTTGACAAACAGATCGAAGAAATGAAAACCAACATTTCCGAAATCGAATCCAGCATTGAGAGTACAAAAACGGAGATCGCAGCGTCCGTCAGAAACGGTACACCCGAACAGCCCGGTATGCAGCAGGGAATTGACGAGATGCAAAAGGGTATCGATGAGATGCAGAGCGGAATCGACAAGATGCAGGAAAGCATTGACAGTATGCAAAAAGGAATTGATGGTATGCAGCAGGGAATCGACGGAAAATCCGGCGGCATTGAGGAACAGAGAAATGCCATCAAAGGAATTATGTCCTCTCTCCCGCGTTCGCTTCCAATTTCTGCTGTTGTACAGACGTTGCTTGGTATCATACTTGGTTTCTTCATGCAGCCGCTTTTCCTGAAGCTGGTTATGTGGAGCGTATTTGGCAAGAAAAAGTAATTCAATAAGAATAACTGACAAGTCCATTCGTCTTGGGATCAGTGAAGAAATACATTTTCATACTAATATCAGATAGACAGGGCGAAAAAGATTTGAGCGGAAAATTTCGCAGAGCGAGGCAGAAGACGCCGCTTGGCTGGCGCCAAGCAAGGATGACAACGATGCTATGCGGAATTTAACGCCAAAGATTGTCGTCAGGTCTATTTG
>CACYDW010000077.1 GCA_902773325.1 uncultured Ruminococcus sp. | reverse complement strand
CTGAGAGAAAAAGGTTATATAACGATGGATAAGGATAATTATATAACCATTACCGAAAAGGGAATGGAGATAGCCGAGAAGATATATACCCGCCATAATACCCTGACCGAGCTTTTTATCCGACTCGGTGTTCCGGAGGATATTGCAGAAGAGGATGCCTGCAAAATAGAGCATGACATCAGTCCGGAAACCTTCGATGCACTTTGCAGACATCTTGAAACCTATACAACAAATTGATATGCAGCATATACCGAAAAGGATCCCACATCACAGAATCTGTCCGTTGATGTGGGATCCTTTTACTCATCTGAAGGGTAAATGTCTTTTCATATTATCATACCAACGCTGCACCGAGCTTCTCGCAAGCCGCAAGGGCATCCTCATCGGGTGCTTCGTTTGCGATCACAAAATCGGCAGCAACATCCGCTCCGAGAGACTTGACCTCCCCGTCCCAGTTTCTCATCCATTCGCCGTCGCCCCAGCCATAAGAACCAAAAAGAACAACTTTTTTGCCGCTCAGTTTTCCCTTGATGCTTTCATACATCGGAAGGAATTCACTGTCCTCAAGCTCCTCTGCACCCATAGCCGGGCATCCGAGAGCAACTGCGTCAAAGCCGTCGATCTGCCCGTCACCGAAGCTGTCTGCGGTAAAAAGCTCTGCATCTGCTCCCGCATCTTTTGCACCCTTCCGCACGGCTTTTGCCATAGCCTCCGTATTGCCTGTTCCGCTCCAAAAAACCACTGCTACCTTACTCATATTTCATGACTCCTTCGTATATTTATTTTTCATAAGCCATAGGGCTGAATGAACCTAATAACAAGCTGCCAATCTTTCTATACCGACACCCTTTGCCGCAAGGGAACAACAAAGCTCTGTGCAGCGCTTGTATTTTTCAAATGTCGCCTGCGCTTTTTCTGCATTGCCGTAGACCTTCCAGTAGCCTACGCATTTGCAGCACTGCGCTTTGTTTTCGATAAAACCGCAGACATCCTCCGGCGGATAGCCTAAAAACAGGCCTATCTCATGGGGAAACTCCTCGTTCTCACTCAGCCTTTTTATAAGCTGGACAATACAGAGATTTGTATTTCCGCTGCTATAGCCGCAGCTTTGAAGCAATTTGTCAGCCTGCTCGTCTTTGAGATCTCTTTTCAGCTTTGACGGGCGGTAAAGATACAAAAGCACCTTATCTTTATTGTGCCGCAGCGGGATAATACGCAGTCCCTTTGAACATAGTTTTTTATTCAGCATTTGAAGTGTGCTGCGTTCCTGTTCCCTGCTGTCAAAACGGCAGGCAAACATATTGGCTGTCTTTAAACCGACCACCGTCGGTGAACAGTGCCTGAGTAAAAGCTCCTCTGACATAACACCTATCTCCTCTCATCCTGCATAGCGGTCAAGTATGCTTTTCAATGCGGATTTAGAGCCTGAATGAGAACGCTCCACCGGGATATTCTGTCCTTTTGCGCTGTCCAAAGCACAGCGCAGCATTTTATGGGACATGGTATCGGTAAACAGTACAAGCAGATCGGGATTTCCCATATTCTGCAAGCCCCTGCACATTTTAGGATAGACCTTTGCCTTGCATTTATACCTCTTGCAAAGCTCTGTATATTCTCTTACCATACATTCATTTCCGCCAACAATAACAACGCTCATATTTCCTCCATGTAATTAGATATATCTAACCTTCTGTCAAAAATGATCGGTCAGATAAATTAGACTTATCTAACCGATAATAGTTTAACACAACTAACCGCCTTTTGTCAAGGGTGTTTTTTCGTGTGAATCATCTGTAAAATGAATTCGTAACTGAATGTAAGGAGCGTTTTGATTATTTATCAGATATAAATAAACTTCATCTGTCATTCGATTCCGACAAAGGTGTAATCCTGAGCCTCTATTGCTGAACGGATCATATCCTCGGGTACATCCTTGCTGAGAGTGATGACAGCGGTATTGGCATTGTGATCGGGGAAAGCACTTTCAATTCCGTCTATTGCTTCAAGCGTTTTTTTGACTCTTGCCTCACAGTGCCCGCACATCATTCCTTCAATTCTTACTGTTTTTGTCATGGTCTTTTCCTCCGTTTTTTTGATTATTTTATCATGTCCTGTGCTATGAATTTTAACAAGATTCAGCCTGAGTGCATTCATACAAACACAGAAGCTTGATAACGCCATAGCTGCCGCACCGTAGGCGGGCTTCATTTCTATACCGTACAAACCGACTGCAAGGGGAATACACACCGCATTGTAGATAAACGCCCAGAAAAGGTTTTCACGGATATTCCTGACGGTGGCACGGCTCAGCCGTATGGCTGCGGAAACGTCTGTCAGTCTGTTCTTCATAATGACGATATCCGCCGCGTCTATGGCAATATCCGTTCTGGCTCCTACCGCTATTCCCGTATCGGCGGATGTGAGGGCAGGAGCGTCGTTGATGCCGTCACCCACCATGATGACCTTACCTCGTTTTTTCAGATCGGTGATGATCTGTGCTTTTCCGTCAGGCAAAACGCCTGCAATAACATCATCAATACCTGCCTGTCTGCCGACAGCTTTTGCAGTGCGTTCATTGTCGCCGGTGAGCATGACGGCTTTCAGGCCCATACCCTCAAGCTCTTTTACGGCTTCTGCGGAATCCTCCTTTATCGTATCGGCAACCGCGATAAGTCCGATGAAGGTTCCGGCCTTGGCAAAAAGAAGGGGTGTTTTACCCTGGTCGGAAAGCTCGCTGACCCTTGTTTCAAATTCCTGCGGAATACTGCATTTCCGTGAAATATATCTGTAGCTGCCTCCAGCAAGCTCCTCTCCGCAAAGAAGTGCCGAAAGACCGTTTCCGGTATCTGTACGAAAATCCGTCACCTCAGGGACAGCGATATTGCCCGCCTTTTCCGTTACTGCCTTTGCAAGGGGGTGCTCGCTTCGTGATTCAAGAGCCGATGCAAGGGTCAGCAATTCCGATTCTGTGATACCGCAGGGAATGATATCCGTAACAGAAGGTTTTCCCTCGGTAATGGTACCGGTTTTGTCAAGTACAACCATATTTGCTTTGCCTGAGGTTTCAAGCGAGGCGGCGGTTTTATAAAGAATACCGTTTTTGGCTCCCACTCCGCTTCCGACCATGATCGCAACAGGGGTTGCAAGTCCCAAAGCACAAGGACAGCTTATCACAAGCACCGATATTGCTCTTGCGGCAGCAAAGCCGAATTCCCTGCCGGCGATCATCCAACCTGCTAAGGTCAGCAGCGAGATAACGATCACCGCAGGAACAAAAATACCTGACACTTTGTCTGCGATTCTTGCAATAGGCGCTTTTGTTGCAGCCGCATCCGAAACGGTTTTGATGATCTGAGAAAGAACCGTATCCTCGCCGACTCTTTCAGCCCTGCACCGGATATATCCCGATCTGTTGATAGTAGCCGCCGAAACTGCCGAACCGACCTCCTTATCAACAGGTATGCTTTCACCTGTAAGAGCCGATTCATCCACGGAGGAGGACCCGTATATCACAATGCCGTCCACAGGGATACTGCCGCCGGGTCTTACTACGAATATGTCGCCCTGTTTTATTTCCCCGACATCTGCCTCATGTTCTTCACCGTCACGATAAAGAACAGCCGTTTTGGGCGCAAGCTTCATAAGCCCCTTCAGCGCATTGGTGGTTTTTCCTTTTGAAAACGCCTCCAGCGTTTTCCCCACCGTGATAAGCGTCGGTATCATTGCCGCAGATTCAAAATACAGGTTCATGCCGTATTTCATAACGGTTTCTTGCTCGCCGTTACCCTGGGCAAGGATCATGATGAAAAGCTCGGCAAGGGAGTAACAGAAAGCGGCTGACGATCCCAGCGCCACCAGGGAATCCATATTCGGATGACCTGTAAGCAGCGACCTGAAGCCTTTGGTAAAAAAACTTGCGTTAATGATCATTATCACGATCGCGAGTAACATTTCAAATACGGCAAGAAACACAGGATTGTCAAAGGCGGCAGGGGCAGGAAAGCCCCACATCATATGTCCCATGGAAAAATACATCAGAATCAACAGGACGATTCCGGATTCTATCAGGCGTTTTATCAGCCGAGGAGTTTCGGCGTCCTTCAGAAAGTCATCACCGCCGGATCGCGCAGGCTTAGCCGCTGCGCCTTTTTTTGAAGCCCTGTATCCTGCATTTTCTACCGCTTTGATGATTTCCTTTTCGGAGGCTGTCCCCTCAACGCTCATTGTATTTGTGAGAAGGCTGACAGCACAGTTCTCTACTCCGGGCACTTTTGAAACAGCCTTTTCAACCCTTGAACTGCACGCAGCACAGCTCATTCCTGTAACTTTATATTGCGCCATAAAAACACCATCTATATCATATATGTTTTATATCTTTAACTATATCATGCTTGCAGTGGTTTTTCAAGAGTTTACTATTCACTCAGGCCTTTCATCGGCGAGCCGCCGGTCCCAACTTCGCGCTCAAGTTTATAAAGATCATTATTCATCGCCGTGCCTCAGACTTAGTGCCAATTATTTTTTTCACTCAGGTTCCTTTCAGTGCCTCGACCATATCTATTTTCCTGTTTTTCCTTGCTACCATAAGTCCCACCAGCAGAGAAACACCAAAGGTCAGCAGTATTGATACGAGATAGGTCAGAGG
>CACYDW010000076.1 GCA_902773325.1 uncultured Ruminococcus sp. | reverse complement strand
TATCTAAGTTTTCTAAGTCACCTTCTTCGTTTGAGATCACAGTAAAGGCACCACTGTCTGCGCCTTATCAGTGGAATTACAGCATTGATGACGATAACATGATCGCTTGTGTGAGCTGTGAAGAAAAAGCGGGCACAGATATTATCAATCCTACCTCATATATTACCTATCGCTTTACAACTGTTTCGGCAGGTGCGACCGCAGTCACTTTGAATTACACCTCCTATAGCGGTGTGCTCTATACGATCAGATATGAAATTGTGGTTGATAAGAACCTCAGCTATAGTGTTGTAGCATCAAACGGCAGTTATTTTGATACCGAGCTGCCGGACGCGCAGCAGCTTACAGGCGGCTTCTCCGTATGCGTGAATGAAGCTCCTGACGGTTATTCATGGAAGGCTGAAACCAGCGATGTGACAGTTGCGGAGCTGAAAACGGCACGTTCCGTCAACAATACCGACAATTTCGTATTTATTACCAAACGCAGCGGATATGCGACCATTGTTCTTTCATGCAGCGATGTAACGGGGACACTGGCAGTCGGCAGGGTTGTTTACAGCATCTATATAGATGAGAATTATGAACTCCGCGTAGAGGATTCTGACGGCTATCTTCCCGATGATTGGGTACAGCCGGAGCTTGTTCCGCTCACCAACAATTAGCAGATCTATTCAGTTACATCAAAAACCGGCAGTCCGCGGATGATTCCGCCGGCTGCCGGTTTTTGATGTGCGCTGCAATAGCCATTATTTCAGTCATAATAATAACCGCTGTATATATTCTTATCACCGTACATGAGCCTTACAGCGTTTGAAACGGAGAATACATCGAGAAGATATTCGCAGCAATAGAGGATCGAACGTATACAATCATGAATGTCTTCATCGTCGGTTTCACAGAGCTTAAAAAACATATGCTTCAGATAAAGACCGATAGACGTATACAGAAACTTTTGATATCGTATAAGCTTCCGATCTGTTGCTGTTTCTTCACATTTCAACAATTTCCTTATATCCCCGTCTGCTTTTTGTTGATATGGAGAGATTGCATTGGTACGGTAGGTGGTAAGTCTATAGTCTAACGCTTCTTGGATCACCTGTATTTCAAGCTCAGAGAAAACACGCTCCCTTTCTACGCTTTCCATGGCACACACTCCTCCCTTGTAAGTGATACTCTATAAATGACTTGCATATATGTCACTGATATTATACAGAATACAAACAATCGTGTCAAGCTCTGCAAGTCAGCAAAAAGCTCCAATAATCAGAACAAGCGTTCTGTAATAGCGGTATAGATCCTGCCGCAGCTATCAGTGTCGGTATATTGGAAAAAGCTTTTACAGCGGCTGGTATAGTTTTCGGGCTGAGGGCAGTTGTTGATGATGGATTCTGTGAGGTGGCTCACTAACTTATCCTGATCGAAAAAGATTTCGCCGAATCCGTTTTGAGATAGCTTCATGTCCTTGTATTCTGAGGGGACAGGAAGGCTGAATGGGTGGTAGTAGGTTACAGGCTTGTTCAGGAATGCAAACTTGTATTGCAGCTCGGAATAGTCCGTAACGAGCATAGCCGCACGGGTGACCAGATCCTGCTCGTTTTTTTCACTTGCCTCATAAAGCGCAACGGTGTCATCGGAATAGAATAAACCAAGATATTTTTCCACGGACTGCGGCAGTAGCAATGCAAGCTTATAGCCGTTTTCACGCAGCACTGTAAGCAGATGGGTGTCGGTGAGAAGCTCATGATATACCTTGAAGAATCTGCTTTCCGAAAAATGATACAGATTGGTATGTTCATAGATGCAGAACTGCCTTCTGTCACCGGGTGCGATCAGAATAAGCTTTTCTTTTTTGTCCGTCAGATAATCCAGAATAGGATAGCCGCACAGACTGACCATGGATTCGTCATAATCGTAGCTGCCCTTTAAGAGCTGTTTCTTTTCTGCCTGAGCGGCACAGAATACAAGCTGTGTATTGTCGCGCAGGCGGTTGTCAAATTGAGCACTGTTATAAGTCATGAAGAAATTTTTGACCGATACGGTTTCTGCATTGATCAGGTCTTTGAGATAAAGCAAATCCGTAGGGCTGAAGCCCAGAGCTTCATAAATATCGCAGTCGGAAGCAACGATCACATCGGCAGAGAGCGCGGCAGCTTTTGTCCGCATAGAGCCTGTTTCCAGAAGATTATGATAGCCTGATATGTGCAGAAAGCCGTATTCCAGAGAATCCTTTTTGGCGGTGAAATAAACATCAAGCTTGTCAGTGCGCTTATATTTTGAAAAATAGCGGAACAGCAGATTGCCGTTACAGTTAATGCCGCCTTCGTCATAGAAAATGATCTGCTTGTGGCCCTCTTTGTTTTTGATATTCCTTCGTACCGATTGACGCAGAGAACGGTAATACAGCATACCGGCTATACCGAGCTGCTTGCTGATATCTGCGAGAAATCTGTTTTCACAAAAGGCTGTCAGGCTTGGTGTAGCCTTTCTGATCACAATGGCGCGGGTCTTTTCATTATAGATCATAGCACGATCGAGAAAGCGCCAATAGCTGTTTTTCATTTCCGAGAGTCTTGCAAACATTCCGTTGAACCGAATACCGATCCTGAACAGCAATCCGTGATATTTCATAACCATACAAACGGTGTCCATGTTTTTTCCGCCGCTGACAGGAACAAAAAATCGGAAAGCATACTTATTCAGAAACTGTATGTCAAAGCATTTGGTGATCGTGTAAACCTCCGAACGGAAAACAGGTGTTTTTGTACCGTTGATATCTGCATAGATCGTAATATCCTTGTCGTCAAAGCAAGTACAGTCATATAAACAGGCGTCAATATATAAGCCGTCATTATCATAATTGACTGCCATGATATCGGCACAGATGGATTCCGATGAAGCAATAACAGCCTGATTGATATGGGCAACAAGTCCGCCGCTGAGCGTTGTTTTAACCAGTTTGTTGGAAGTGTCGTAGTAACTTTTTTCTTCCTCCTGATCGTGCTTGACCACGTCGACAGTGGGATACAGATCGTTTTTTTTGTATTTCATACGGATAAACCGGAACGATATTTCTTCATCAAGCGCACACATACGGTAAAGATTCTTGTTGAGGATCACCGCATCATCAATAAAGTTGAGTGCTTCTGCGGTGGCATCAAAAAACTCATCAACAGTGTTTCCGGTCAATACATACTTGTATTTCTCATCTGTATTCAAAGAAAAGCGAATATTGATCAGATACATGATAATGGACTGTACAATAACAGAACCTGCATAGCTTTTGAGCAGGGGAATCATAAAGCCCTTGATAGAACGAGTATAGAAGGCCTTGTTATATTGAGGCTGATAACGGAACGGCTCGTGCTCACAGGCGCGGCTGGTGGTATAGCAGCCGGTGTTGGTGAATATATATGAATAGGTCAGCAGAAGCGTTTCGGCAATAAACTTGATGTCGCTGTGAAAGCCGGAAGCCGGATCAAACAGGATTCTTGCAATTCTGCTGCGGTTATAAAAATAGCAGCCCAGCATCAGAATAAAGAGGTCGGGTGTTTTTCTGAGTCTCACAACGCCGGGAGTTATATTGTTGACCAAATAATTTTTTGATTCATCTCCCGAAACGGAATAAAGCGGATCAATGCAGGCAATCGGGATCTTACCGCTTTGCAGAAGCTTCTGGACACGTGGGAGGGTCTTTGGCGCATACTCGCCATAATTATCAATAAATGCGATATAGACTCCGCTGGACAATGCACGTGCATCATTATAGGCATCAGCATTGTTTTTACCTTCGGCATCTACAAAAACGATGTTCTGCGGATATTTTGTGCTGTATCTGGAACAGATGCCCGTACTGAATTCACTGCACACAGTGTCTATCAGAATCAGCTGGACGTTTTCCGAAAAGTATTTTTCATCATCGATCACAGCAGTAATTGCTTTTTCAATATGAGAATCTGATTTTATCAGCAGGTTGATGCTGTAAAAGAAATTTTTTGGCATAATAAGACTCCAAACGATTAAAAATCATACCATAATATTACATCAACAGCAAAGAAAAGTCAATTTCATAACGGTTACACAACGATTACACAAGATTACATGATATTGAAAATGGATATAAAAATGTAACCGTTGTGAATAAATACTGAATATACCTACAAAAGGTTTTCAAAACGACAAAAAGCGTGTTTTCGCCCTTGACTTGTGCAAACGAATGATTTATAATTACATCAACGACAGCAAAGGCGCTGTAGGTTGAACAGAAACCTACGGCGTTTTTTATTTATTTCAAAATCATTATGAATGGGGAGTTTGAACTATGCCTAATGTGCCTGAAATTTTCGGAAGCCTGGTTTTTAATGATGCAACGATGAAAGAGCGTCTGCCCAAGGGGACATATAAAGCCCTCAAAAAGACGATCGAAGAGGGGAAGCCGCTTGATATCAATATTGCCAATGTGGTAGCCCATTCCATGAAGGAGTGGGCAATTGAACATGGTGCAACGCACTATACACACTGGTTTCAGCCGATGACAGGTATCACCGCAGAAAAGCACGACAGCTTTATATCACCGACAGACGATGGCAAGGTAATCATGGAGTTTTCCGGCAAAGAGCTGATCAAGGGTGAACCTGATGCGTCCAGCTTTCCTTCCGGCGGTATTCGTGCAACCTTTGAGGCAAGAGGCTATACCGCATGGGATCCGACCTCTTATGCGTTTATCAAAGACGGCTCTCTTTGTATTCCCACCGCTTTCTGTTCCTATACCGGTGAAGTACTTGATAAGAAAACACCGCTGATTCGCTCTATGGAGGTTATCAATACACAGGCACTCAGGATTCTGAAAGCATTCGGCGACACAACGACCACGCGGGTCATCACAACAGTAGGTGCCGAGCAGGAGTATTTCCTTGTTGACAAGGAGGTATTCAAAAAGCGTAAGGATCTGATCTACTGCGACAGAACGCTCTTTGGCGCAAGACCTCCCAAAGGGCAGGAGCTTGACGACCATTATTTCGGTGTGATCAAGCCGAGGGTGTCTGCCTATATGAAGGAGCTTGACGAGGAGCTGTGGAAGTTCGGAATTCTTGCCAAGACAAAACACAATGAGGTTGCTCCCGCACAGCATGAGCTTGCTCCCATTTTTGACACATCTAATATTGCGACCGATCACAATCAGCTTACCATGGCGATCATGAAAACGGTTGCCGATAAGCACGGCATGGTATGCCTGCTTCACGAGAAGCCCTTTGCGGGAGTCAATGGTTCGGGCAAGCACAACAACTGGTCTATTTCGACCAATACCGGAAAGAATCTTCTTGACCCGTCCAAAAATCCGAGAGAGAACACCCTGTTTCTGGTGATTCTTGCCGCTGTCATCAAGGCGGTTGATGAGCATCAGGATCTCCTCAGGCTTTCTGTTGCAAGTGCAGGCAACGACCATAGACTCGGTGCAAATGAAGCACCTCCTGCTGTTATTTCAATGTATCTCGGTGATGAACTTACCGCTGTGCTCCACTCGATCCTCAACGATGAAAAGTATGAGCGGAAAAGTGATCCTATCATGGAAACCAATGCAGAAGTACTTCCGAATTTTGCCAAGGATACCTCAGACCGCAACCGTACCTCTCCGTTTGCTTTTACCGGTAACAAGTTTGAGTTCCGAATGGTAGGTTCTTCCGAAAATATTGCTTGTACCAATACCATTCTCAATACAATTGTTGCAGATGCACTCAGTGACTTTGCAGATGAGCTTGAGAAAGCGGAGGATGTCAAAACCGCAGCTGACAACCTTGTAAAAAGAACGGTTGAGGAACATAAAAGAATTATTTTCAACGGAAATAATTATTCTGACGAATGGCTTGCAGAAGCAGAGAGAAGAGGGCTTCTCAATCTCCGCACGCTGCCCGAATGTATGCCGATGTATGCTTCTGAAAAGAACGTGAAGCTCTTTGGAAAGTATGGTATCTATACAGAGGTAGAGCTGCGTTCCAGAAGTGAGATCCTTCTTGAGAAATACTCAAAGCTTATCAATATTGAAGCACTTACTGCTTTGGATATGGCGAAGAAGGATATTGTTCCGGCTGTTACCTCATACATCAGGGATCTTGCACAGACAGCCAGTCTTGTCAGGTCAATTGACCCCGAGCTTGCGATCACTCCCGAAACCGACCTCATGAAGAAGCTGACAAGCCTTCTTTCCTGCTTTGTCAAGAAAATAGATATACTGGATAAAGCAGTAATGGGGGCGAAGGAAATCGAGGACGTTGCAGAAAATGCAATGTATTTCAAAGACCATGTGCTTTCCGCAATGCAGGAGCTGCGCGCGGTTGCAGATGAAATGGAATCCAATATGGCTGCGAAATACTGGCCCTATCCTTCCTACGGTACCATTCTTTTCAGTGTATAATCATTATAGATCAGCTTTTGTAAGATTTTTCACCAAGGGTATATACCGCTGCTGTTCTGCAAGCTGTGGTATATGCCCTTACGGTTTTTCAAAATAGTTATCCGGTACATAAATAATTGGTATTTTTTATTAAAAAGAACCTTGAAAACATCGGCGAAATATTGTATAATATATAAAGATTTTTATGCTTTGGAAATGACATATTGGAATTGCCGTTTCCATACATGATATTAAGGAGGAAAATTGACTATGGCTATCACTCTCAGCGATAAGCACGTTAAAGAATTTATTTCACAGGATGAGTACACTTCAATTGCTCCCCAGATCGCAGCCGCACACGACCTGCTTCACAATAAAACAGGTCTTGGCAATGATTTTGTAGGCTGGGTAGACCTTCCTGTTAACTATGACAAGGACGAGTTTGACAGAATCAAAAAGGCAGCCGAAAAAATCAAATCGGATACAGATGTATTTGTTGTGATCGGTATCGGCGGTTCTTATCTGGGTGCCCGCGCAGCCATTGAGTTTCTGAAATCTCCCAACTACAACGCTCTGCCCAAAGATACTCCCGACATTTATTTTACGGGTAACTCTATCAGCTCTACAGCATTGTCTGAGCTGCTTCAGATCTGTGAGGGCAGGAATGTGTCCATCAACATGATTTCAAAGTCCGGTACGACCACAGAGCCTGCCATTGCTTTCAGAGTGTTCAGAGAGCTTCTGGAGAAGAAATACGGCAAGGATGGCGCAAGAGAGAGAATCTACTGCACCACCGATAAGGCAAAGGGTACGCTCAAGCAGCTTGCTGATAAAGAAGGCTACCAGACCTTTGTTGTTCCCGATGATGTTGGCGGACGTTATTCCGTACTTACCGCTGTAGGTCTTCTGCCCATTGCTGTTTCGGGTGCTGATATAGATGCCCTGATGCAGGGTGCTGCCAATGCTCGTGAACAGCTTATGGATAAGGATATCAATAAGAATGACTGCTATAAGTATGCTGCCATCAGAAACATTCTTTACCGCAAAGGCAAGATCATTGAACTGCTTGTCAGCTATGAGCCTGCATTTACCATGATGAATGAGTGGTGGAAGCAGCTCTTCGGTGAAAGCGAGGGCAAGAATAATAAGGGCTTGTTCCCTGCCTCTGTTGTGTTCTCCACCGACCTTCATTCTATGGGTCAGTACATTCAGGAGGGCACAAGAACGCTGTTTGAAACCGTTGTTCAGATCGAAAAGCCGAAATATGAGCTTACGATCGGCACAGATCCTGAGAATGTTGACGGATTGAATTTCCTTTCCGGAAAAACCGTTGATTTTGTCAACAAGAAAGCGTTTGAGGGAACGGTTCTTGCGCATACAGACGGTAATGTTCCCAATGTGGTACTGAATATGCCCGAGGTCAGCGAAGCTGAGCTTGGTTATCTCATTTACTTCTTTGAGAAGGCTTGTGCGATCAGCGGCTAGACGATGTGTCTGAATCAGTTTAACCAGCCCGGTGTTGAGAGCTATAAGAAGAATATGTTTGCGCTGCTCGGCAAACCCGGATATGAAGATCAGAAGGAAGCTCTTGAGGCAAGATTGAAATAATTCTGACAAAAAATACAAAATCCGTTGACATCATGCTGAATTTATAGTAAAATTCTAAGTGAGAGATGTCAGACCTTACGGTCAAATTCTAAGGAGGCAAAACAAATGGTAACACTTATTATTGGCAAAAAGGGTACAGGCAAAACAAAGAAGCTTATCACTCTTACCAATGAAGCAGTCGAAGCTTCAAACGGTAATGTCCTTGTAATTGAAAAAGGCTCAAAGCTTACTTATGACGTAACGCACAAGGCAAGACTGATCGATACCGAGCAGTATTCTATTACCGGTTATGATGCTTTCTTTGGCTTCCTGAGCGGTCTTTGTGCAGGAAACTATGATGTGACCGATGTGCTGGTTGACTCAACGCTTAAGATCGGCGGACAGGACTTTACCGCGTTTGCTGATTTTATTCAGAAAATCAATGTGCTTGCTGCAAAGACAGAAACTAAGTTTACGTTCCTGGTATCAGCCGATGAGAGTGAGCTTCCTGAGAGTCTTGATGCAGTATCCATAAAGATTTGATGGCATGATATACGAACGGAAGAAGCCGTTTCGGAGTGTCGGAATCGGATAAGTGAATATAGTTTCATCATATTCAATAATACGCTTGCCCGCAGACCGGATCAACAGTCTGCGGGCAAGCCTTTATATGGCAGAAAAAATATTTCAGAATATTCAATGCGGCAGGAAACTGAAAATGGTTTCCTGCCGCATTTGCGGGTGTATCATGATGAGATATAAAGCTTCACAGACGCATTATATGAGCCCGAGAACCTGTACGCTTCTGGAAACAAAGCCCTCCAGTTCCGCAGCAGTAAGCTTACGCAGACTGAGTACGGCAAGATCATAGATGTGTCGGCAAAGCAGATTGCGCTTATCTTCTTCAAGCTCCGGCAGCCGTTTGATAACTTCACTTGCGGTGTTGAGAACCAGTGTTTCTGATGCCTTGCTTGCTTCACCAAACATATTGCCGTAAATCTTGTTGATATCGCTCATTCTTCTTTCATACTCGTTCACCGTAATGATTGCAGGAGTATCAGAAGCCTTGATTGCTTCCGCTTTAATAACCAGCTTTTCCATGCCGAGCGCATTCTTGAATATTTCAATCAGTTCCTCGTTGGCTTTTGTATCCGCTGCGCTCTCGGAATCGGTAAGTGCCTCGCCGATTTCGGCATCGATTCTGACAAACTTGGTTTCAGACTCCTTGTATTCAAGGAAGGTGACAAAGTGTGTATCGATGTTGTGTTCCAGAATAATAGCGTCCAGACCATTATCCTTGAAAATCTTGATATATTGCGCCTGTTCGTCCGTGCCGGATACATAGTAAACCTTCTCGCCCTGTTTCGGCAGCTCTCCAAAGGTTTTGTATTCATCGTTGATGGTTTTGTAGAGAATGATATCCTTGATTCTGTCGTAGAATTTCTCGTCCTTGATGCAGCCGAACTTGATAAAGGGGGAGATGTCGTCCCAATAGGATTCATAATCCTTTCGCTCATTCTTGAATACGGAGATGAGCTTGTCGGCAACCTTCTTGGTGATATGCTTGGAAATCTTATCGACTTCTCCGTCATTCTGGAGAAATGACCTTGAAACATTCAGCGGAAGGTCGGGACAGTCGATCACGCCTTTGAGCAGCATCAGGAATTCAGGTACTACCTCCTTGATGTTGTCGGCAATATAGACCTGATTCGAGAACAGCTTGATCTCACCGGGCATTACCTGCAGCTTGTCTGTCTGCTTCGGAAAATACAGAATACCCTTTAACCTGAAAGGATAATCTACATTGAGATGAATCCAGAAAAGCGGCAGATTCATGTCCGTAAAGGTTTCACGGTAGAAATCCTCATATTCCTCGGTAGTACAGTCCTTAGGAGCTTTGAGCCATAGGGGCGAGGTGTTGTTGATGGGCTTTTCTTCCTTCGGTTCGTTAGTCACGACCTCATCAGTTGTGGAAAAATAAATCTCATAGGGCATGAAATGACAGTATTTTCTGAGAACAGAGCGCAGCTTGTATTCATCGAGGAATTCCTTGCCGTCCTCAGAAATATGCAGGATAATAGTAGTACCCTTTTCGGTTCTGCTGCCGTCTGATATTTCGTATGTAGAAGCACCGTCGCTCTCCCAATGAACGGGCTGTGCACCCGGCTGATAGGAGAGTGTTTCGATCTCCACATTGTCAGCAGCCATATAAGCGGAATAGAAGCCCAGACCGAAATGACCGATAATGCCGGCATCGGCATCTGTTTTATCCTTATACTTCTCGAGAAACTCCTGTGCACCCGAAAAAGCGATCTGGGTAATATACTTTTCTACCTCTTCGTCAGTCATACCGATTCCGTTATCTGAGATTCTGATAATGCTGTTGCTCTTATCAAGAACCACATCCATTCTCGGTTTAATGCCGTCGTCCTCGGTTTCACCGATCAGACACAGGCTCTGGTATTTCTTGATCGCGTCGCAGCCATTGGCTACAAGCTCTCTGAGAAAGATATCCTTGTCGGAATAGAGCCATTTTTTAATGATCGGAAACAGGTTTTCCGAATCAACCTTGATTTGTCCTTTTCTTTCCATCAAAATCAACCTCCGATTGATATAAATATTCTGCCGCCCGACAAAACGACGGGCGGTGATTGGCATAATTATTGGTCAGTTTGCGACATGTTTCTTTCGAGCCATTGCTGATAGGTCATGAGAACCTGTCTGGGTTTCGGTCCCTCATGAGGACCGACAACGCCCATCTGTTCCATTTCGTCGATCAGCCTGCCTGCTCTGGCATAGCCCAGCCGCAGTTTTCTCTGCAAAAGCGATGTAGAAGCCTGACCAGCTTCCACCACACATCGGATCGCTTGTTCCATCATGGGGTCGCCGTCACCGTTTGCGGTATCCGCCGTATTCCCTCCGCTGTCCAAAACAGCGTTCTTTTCGATCTCATCCATTACGTTTGTATCGTATTCAACGACCTTGTTGCCCTTGATGAATTCAACGATTTTTTCGATTTCATCATCATCAACAAGGCAGCCCTGAACACGAACAGGCTTGTTCGTTCCGATCGGTGAATAGAGCATATCGCCTTTTCCGAGGAGCTTTTCCGCGCCGCCGGTATCAAGTATGGTTCTGGAGTCGATCTGTGATTTGACCGCAAAAGCAATACGGCTGGGAATATTAGCCTTGATCAGACCGGTAATAACATCAACAGACGGACGCTGTGTTGCGATAACAAGATGCATACCTGCCGCACGTGCCATCTGAGCCAGACGGCAAATGGATTCCTCTACCTCGTTGGGAGCAGCCATCATCAGGTCGGCAAGCTCGTCAATGACAATAACGATCTGAGCCATTTTTTCAAGCTTTTCAGGCTCCTGCTTTTTTTCCGGAGCGGCTTGCTTGTCCTGATTGATCTCTGCCTGCGCCTGAGCAAGCATCTCGTCCTCTTCAAAGGAATGCTCCCCTACGGTGTCGGGTTCATCGCTTTCAAAGCCGATCATCGCGTTCTGCTTGTCGACAAACCGGTTATAGCTTTGCATATCTCTTACATTACACTTTGCAAAGGTGTTGTACCTTTTCAGCATTTCATTCACTGCCCAGTTCAGAGCACCTGCCGCCTTGCGCGGGTCGGTGACAACAGGAACAAGCAGATGCGGAATACCGTTATAAACCCCGAGTTCAACCACTTTCGGGTCGATCAGCATCAGCTTTACATCATCGGGACTTGACTTATACAGCAGGCTTACCAGCATGGAGTTGATACATACCGATTTACCCGAACCGGTAGAACCTGCTATCAACAGATGCGGCATTCGTGCAAGGTCAGCTAACGTAATGCTTCCTGAAATATCCTTTCCCAGTGCTACTGTCAGCTTGCTTTTTGCATTCTGGAATTCCCTGGATTCTACCAATTCTCTCATTTTGACTTTAGAAACATATTTGTTTGGCACTTCTATGCCGACAGCCGATTTGCCGGGGATAGGTGCTTCGATCCTGACACCCGTTGCAGCAAGATTCATGGCTATATCGTCAGAAAGATTGGTGATCTTGCTGATCTTAACACCCGCAGCAGGCTGCAGCTCATAGCGTGTAACAGACGGACCGCGGCTGATATTGGTGATCGTAGTCTGTACACCGAAGCTTTTGAGTGTATCGACTAAAGTAGCAGCACTTTGCCGCAGCTCCTGAGAGATATTTTCCTCCATTTCCTCCGCTGAGGGCTGAAGGAGGGTAAAGGGCGGTCTGATATAAATGCCCTCGGTAACAGCGGTATCAATATGTTCGAAAGGTGTATTGTCTGCCTGCTTCTTTTTACCCTTGCTATCCTTCTTGACGGGAGGTTCAGGAGGAGGCGGAGCGGTATCGGCTGACGGCATCGGGTCATCTGCCGCACGTGCAGAAGCATCTGTCGTAGCAATTGCTGCGGAGATATCGATAAATCCGTCAGTATCATTTTGTGCGAGCAGTGCATCGATGTCAACATTGTCGGAATATACAGATACAGATTCGTCAATATAATCGTTCGTCGGCTCTTGCGGCTTTTTACGCTTGCGTTTCGGCTTGATATCGGGAACGATTTCGTCAACACCCGAATAATCGGGTGTATATGAATCGGGATTAGCTTTGGTATCGGGTTTCGTACTGCGTGGGGGTGTACTGCTGTCCGAAGCAGGCTCATAAAACGGTGATTTATGAAGTCTGCGATACTCATCATTGTCCGAAGGAACATTTTTTCTTTTTTTTTTTTTTTT
>CACYDW010000075.1 GCA_902773325.1 uncultured Ruminococcus sp. | reverse complement strand
TGGGCTTATGATATCGGCTTCGGCGGTGTTGACCATGTTCTTGCTTCCGGTGAGGACGTTAACATTATGGTATTCGATACAGAAGTTTACTCCAATACCGGCGGACAGGCTTCCAAGGCTTCACAGATCGGTCAGGTCGCACAGTTTGCCGCAGCAGGTAAAGCGATCGCCAAGAAGAGCCTTGCAGACATCGCTATGTCTTACGGCTACATCTACGTTGCACAGATCGCTATGGGCGCAGATCAGAACCAGACCCTCAAGGCAATCAAAGAGGCAGAGGCATATCCGGGTCCGTCACTCATCATCGGCTATGCACCCTGTGAGATGCACTCCATCAAGGGCGGCATGAAGAACTGTCAGGCAGAAATGAAGAAGGCTGTTGACTGCGGCTACTGGAATATGTTCCGCTACAACCCGACCCTTAAGGCAGAGGGCAAGAACCCCTTCCAGCTCGACAGCAAGGCACCCACAACCTCTTACCGTGACTTCATTCTCGGTGAGGCTCGTTACAGTGCTCTTACCCGTTCCTTCCCCGAGAGAGCAGAACAGCTCTTCAAGGCAGCGGAAGAAAAGTCTGTAGACAGATATGACGAGCTGAAATTCCGTGCTGAGAACAAGCCCGAATAATATTGGGGCTTTGCCCCAAACCCCACAAGTGCTGCTTGCCCTTGACCTCGGCAGGGGGACTAAGCCCCCCTGCACCCCGTAACTTGATATCGGGGTAGGGTACGACAGTTTAATCACAAAATCCTCATAGAAGAGATAATCTTCTATGAGGATTTTTTTTGCCGCAAAGTTATCTTTGGAAAAATTGCAAAATTTCACGAAACACCCTTGAAAAAGTTGTAAAATCTCATGAATTACCATTGAAAAAATTGCAAAATCTCATGAAATACCCTTGAAAAAGTTACATAATCTCATGAAATACCCTTGAAAAAGTTTTTGGGAGGTGTATAATGAGTATAGAGTCATTCTATAATAATAGAGCAGGTGAGATTATGCTGAAACGAAAAATCGAAGCGCAGCTTCTTGATTGGAAGAATATGTCCGGACATAAACCTTTGATCATAAAGGGCTGCCGTCAGTGCGGAAAAACCTATTCGGTAATGCAGTTTGCCGAGCAGCATTATAAAAACACAGTATATATCAACTTTTTTGAAAACCCTGCCTATGCGTCGGTATTTTCCGGTGCATTAGAGGTGGATTATATAACAATGATGCTGACCGCTTTGCTTGGCGGAAAGGCACAGTTTGAGGCAGGCAATACGATTATTATCCTTGACGAAATACAGGAATGTTCCGAGGCAAGAACAGCTCTGAAATTTTTTGCACTTGACGGCAGATATGACGTTATCGGTACAGGGTCGCTTCTGGGTGTGAGCGGATACGGCAGATCGCCGCGCTCAGTGCCCGTGGGGTATGAAACGGTCATTACGATGTACCCGCTTGATTTTGAGGAATTTCTATGGGCGAATGGCATCAATGAAAGGCTTATTGACCACCTGAGGGCGCACCTTTCCGATCAGACCCCTGTTGAAGAAGTACTCCACACCAAATTCAGAGAGCTTCTTCTGCAATATGTGGTAGTGGGCGGTATGCCCGATGTGGTGCAGAACTTCGTCAGCAGTAAAAATATGAATCATGTGCTTGAATTGCAGAGAAATATTGTTCGTTCTTATGAGGACGACATGGTCAAATATGCTGATTCTAACGACAAGCCCCTGATTAAAGAATGTTTTCAGTCTGTACCGAAGCAGCTTGCAAAGGCGAACAAGAAATTTCAGTATTCACTGGTAAAAAAGGGTTCAACAGCCGCAAGGTTTGCGGGCAGTCTGCAATGGACGGAAGATGCCGGTATCATTAAACGCTGCTATAACCTCAATGCCACCGAACTGCCGCTTGACGGCAATGCCAACGAGAGTATTTTTAAGGTGTATATGGTTGATACAGGATTGTTTGTGAGTATGCTGGAGGACGGTACACAATATGATATTCTGAGCGGCAATCTGATGGGCTATAAAGGGGCGATCTATGAAAACCTTGTTGCCGACTTCTTTGCCAAAATGGGCAGAAAGCTCTATTATTTTCACAAGGATTCAGGACTGGAAATTGACTTTTTTATCCGTTATCATGGCGAATGTGTCCCCGTAGAGGTAAAGGCACATCAGGGCAGAACAAAAAGCCTTAAAACAGTCATGAAAAACAAAGATGTTTATCATATCAACCGAGCTATCAAGCTGGGTGATTATAACATAGGGGAGGAGGATAACATTCTTACCCTGCCGCTGTATATGGGCTTTTTGCTGACAGATTATTGATGAATGAGCAACCACCGCACCGCAAGTGTCGTTACTTGCGGTGCGGTGGCTATTTAGGAGATTAAATATTCTATTTGTTATCCGGTTCAAACTTAGTAATAAAACCACACTTTGTATGTATTATTCCTCTATCACCTTGAACTACCGGTGCATCAGAATCAATAGTGCATCGTGTACGTTCACCATTTTCAAATTGAACGGTAGCAGTCAAGAGTTTAACGTCAATAATCTCTCCATGCTGAATATTTGTTTTTGCATTTTTTATTTTTATGTACTGAACAGCCAGTGTGATAACCATAATAATGAAAAATATTATAGCAAAAATACAAAACAACTGTAATTTTTGGGCTACATCTTGTGCTTGCCCGCTGCCGCCAATTCTTCCCGAACTTCCGTAGGTTGATGTGATTACGGCACCCTTAGCTGATTCGAGCAAATGACCAGATATTCCGTAACCGACTATACTTAACACCAAACCGATAATCGAACCAATGAGACCAACCAACTTTGTTTTTATCAGTTTCCTCATAACAAAAACCTCTCTTTGATAAAATATTACGGTGGATTTATACCGTTGTGATTATTGTATAATAAAATTATCATTTTGTCAAGTGTAATTTGCGATTTTTGTAAAAAGATAGTATCGAAAAGATAATGCACTATCATTAAGATTATTATATTATCATAATATGGAGTTGATACTATGACAAAAGAACTGTTTACGATTGCACAAAAAATCAAGGATTTAAGAGAAAAACAGGATATGACGCAATCTGAGTTGGCAAAAATCCTTGGTTTAACAAGAGCTGCCGTCAATGCTTGGGAGATGGGTATTTCTGTACCGTCAACACAGTATATCATTGAGTTAGCGAAGCTGTTCAGCGTATCGACGGATTATCTTCTCGGCATGAATGACAATGCGGCAATATCGGTAAACGGTCTTAACGAAAGACAGGTAACGGCGGTGTATGAGGTCATCAAGTGTTTCAGAGATACCAATGATATGATAGCGGGGCAGGTATGAAGATGGCGACAATAGAATATGAGCATAAAGAAAAACGGTAATTTGCAGTTATCAGCTGACAAATTACCGTTTAATATTTTATATATTTTCCCCCCCGGATACGCGAAATTGTTTGTGGTGGAGTTGGGAGATGCGGTTGTGGAGCAGTCGCGGGGGAAAGCACGGGTCCAGGGGCTTTAGTCCCTGGTCGGGGGGTTAGGGGGCAGACAGCCCCCGGACGGCGGTTGCTGCTGCACTTATTCCTGAGGGGAATCGTCGGAATCGGAAGAAGCGGTAACGGATTCGATAGCGGCTTCGACGGATTCGAGGAGCGGAACGGAAGCCGCGGCAGATGAGGGAGAGGTAGACTCGATCTCCACATCGCTGTAGCGGTGCATACCGGTGCCGGCAGGAACAAGCTTACCGATAATAACGTTCTCTTTAAGTCCCATGAGGGGGTCAACCTTGCCTTTGATCGCGGCATCGGTGAGTACTCTTGTGGTTTCCTGGAAGGAAGCGGCAGAGAGGAAGGAGTCGGTAGCAAGAGATGCCTTGGTGATACCGAGCAGCATGGGAGTGTAGGTGGCGGGACGGAGGTCTGTTTCGCCGTTGGCAATGCGTTCCTCGATAATAGCATTTTCAGCGTAGAATTCGCCTTTATCTACAGTAGCGCCGGAGAGCAGGTTGGTGTCACCGGCATCGTCAATGCGGATCTTGCGCATCATCTGACGAACAATGACCTCAATGTGCTTGTCGTTGATTTCAACACCCTGCAAGCGGTAGGTGGACTGCA
>CACYDW010000074.1 GCA_902773325.1 uncultured Ruminococcus sp. | reverse complement strand
CCGAAGGGGTGTGGGGGCGACCGGAAAGCCCCCACAGTCAGCCGATGATTTATCAAAGTATAAAAAATAATGTCGTTTACTATAAAATTGAAGAGTATACTTTAACCGCCTGCGGAGTCCGTCAGGCGGGATATCTGCATGGAGGAATTTATGAGGGAGCTTCTGACAAGAGAAAAAACGGCAGAACCTGCTGAAGTGCCTGCTGTTGTCTATACGGTGGCAGATGAAAACAGATCAAGGGCAGAAAAACCGTACAATCCCTATGAAAGGCTGTTTTTATGGTTCAGAACACATCCGCTGATGACTGCCGCGATCGTATGTGTACTGTGTATGAGTGTGTCGATTACGGGTACACTGACCCTGTGGAGCTATGCGGTCATTCCTGCCGCTGTTTTTGCGGTAGGAATGCTGACGGGCTTGTATTTCGTGAAACAGCATACGGACGGCAGTGTGAGAAATGCCTTTTTGTTTACGTTATTTTCGATACTGGCGGCGGCAGCTTATGTGATAGCACTGAAAATGGGTGTTTCCGCGCCGTATGTTCTGCTTAACGGGGGGCTGTGCTTTTTACTGTGCTTGTCGGTGCTGCTGTATGTGACGGGACGGCTGACCTATAAGGCGGGAGTGGTGCTTGTGCTGGCGGCGGGATTTTTGCTGCGGCTTGCATACGTGACGGCTCTGCCGATGACGAACGTACAGCACGATGCCGCAGAAATGGGCAGCGGTATCGGCCATGTGGGATATATCGAATACTTCATCCATAACTGGCATCTGCCCGATTTTGACGTGAGGACTGTCTATCAGTTTTATCACAATCCCCTGCATCATATTATTGCGGCGGTGTGGGTGTGTATGCAGACGATGTTCGGCATGAAATATGCCGACGCTATGGAGAATATCCAGACCCTCACGCTGTTTTATTCGGCTGCCTGTATGATACTTTCGTGCAGGATCTTTTATCGGCTGGGACTCAGAAAACGCGGCTTGCTGTCTGCGGCGGCAGCGGTCGCCTTCTGCCCCGTGTTTGTAGTGATGTCGGGCAGTATCAACAATGATATCCTGTCCATAGCCTTTCTGCTCGGTGCGGTACTCCATACATTACATTGGTATGAGGAGCGCAGTGTCGGGCGCATTGTTTATATTGCCCTGTGTGTGGGTCTTGGAATGATGACAAAGCTTTCGGTGTGGCTTGTCGCACCCGCGATCGCATTCGTGTTTCTTTGTGCGTTTGTCATGGATATCAGGCACTTCAAAAAATATCTTGGTCAGTTTGCGCTGTTTCTGCTGATATGTGCGCCGCTTGCTTTGTGGTGGTCGGTTCGCAATTATACAGAATACGGCGTGCCGTTCGGCTATGTGATGCGGCTGTCGGAGGAGTCGGGGCAGTATATCGGAGATGTTCCCCTGCGGACAAGGCTGTTTGATTTCAGCGCGTTCCAGTTTCAGGAGCTGTCGCCGCAGTTTACATTATATAGTGACAGCTATAACGAATATAATCCGCTGATTGCCCTGTTCAAAACAGCGGCATTCGATGAGGTCATCTCGAAATACTACTGCGACAACGAACTGTATAATCAAAGTCTGTTCTGGTCGCAGGCTGTTCTCGGTATCACGGGCTTCGGCGCGATGATATGGCTGAGCTTTTGCAGGCTGAAAGAGATCGATACCATCAGAAAGCAGTTTTTGCTGATATTGTATCTGACGATTTTCGGCAGCTATTATGCGTTTTGCTTTGCCTATCCGCAGGTATGCACCCAGAATATCCGGTATGCCGTGCCGCTTATGGTGATCGGCGCTTATTATATCGGTCTTGCTGTTCAGCGGCTGGGCGATCGGAAAAATCCGGTTGTAAAAAAGGTGCTTTCATGGGTGCCTTGCATTATGACGGCAGTATTCTGTATCAGCTCATGGCTGGTATATCATTACACGGCAGTTCATGTGGAGCTTTGAGGAGAAATGAGGTAACGTGATGTTTTTTAAGAAAAAAGAGCCTGTGGGGGCTGTGGAATATATCATTGCAGGTCTGGGCAATCCCGACCGCAAGTATGAAAATACCCGTCATAATGCGGGCTTTCTGACGATCGATGCCCTTGCCGATAAATGCGGTGTCAGGGTAGACAGGATCAAATACAAATCCCTCTGTGCAGCGGCAGAGGTCGGCGGGAAAAAGGTGCTCCTGATGAAGCCCTCCACCTATATGAATAACAGCGGTCTTGCTGTGAAGGAGGCAATGAGCTTCTTTAAGATCCCGCCGGAGAAAACCATTATCATGATGGACGATATTTCGCTGGATGTCGGGAAAATGCGTATCCGCCGCAAGGGAAGCGACGGCGGACACAACGGTATCAAGAATATCATTTATCTGACGGGGAGCGACCAGTTCCCGCGCATTAAAATCGGTGTCGGCAAGAAGCCCGAAAAGTGGGATTTAGCCGACTGGGTGCTCTCCAATTTTACGGATAGTGAGAAAAAACTGCTCGATGAGGTCATACAAAAGGCATGTGACGCGGCGGCACTGATGACCGCCGGAGAGATCGACAAGGCCATGAATCAATTCAATTCATAAGGTAAACTATATATGAGATTTTTAGATACGATTTTTGACGGACTGGAAGAATACAGGGAGTTGTGCCTTGCGGCGCACAAGAGAAGATTTCCCCTGATGGCAACAGGACTGTCGGCAGTGCATAAGGCGCATTTAATACACAGTATGTGTATGAAGCTCAAAACCAATGCACTGGTGCTGGCGGCAGATGAATCAGAAGCGCAGAAGCTCTGTGCCGATCTGACAGCCATGGGAACAAAAGCGGTATATTATCCGGCGCGGGATTTTACGTTCAGAGAGATCGAGGGTGTTTCGGGCGAATTTGAACACCAGAGAATCGGCGCACTGTATTCCTTTATGACGGGAGAGAGCCGTGTGCTGGTTGCCTGTGCCGACGGCGCACTGCAATATACCATACCGCCCGCGGTCTTGCAGCAGACCACCGTGACCGTCAGGGAGGGTGATGAGGTATCCCTGAACAAAACGGTAGAGGCACTGGTCATGGGCGGCTATGCAAGAACCGACAGCGTGGAGGGCAAGGGACAGTTTGCACAGAGGGGCGGTATTCTCGACTTTTTCATGCCGTCTGCCGATCTGCCCTGTCGTGTGGAATTCTGGGGTGATGAGGTGGATACCATCTCTTATTTTGACCCCGAAACCCAAAGACGTACCGAAAGTGCGGGCAGCTTTGTGATCACACCGTCCAGCGAGCTGATGCCGGACGATGCCGCCGCTCTCGCCGATAAAATTGAAGCAAAAAGCAAGACCCTCAGAGGAAAAAGCGCCGCCAAAGCCAAAGAGATCATGGCGCAGGAGGCTTCTGTGCTGCGTTCGGGCGGCAGACTGACCTCCATAGATAAGTATTATTCGCTGATCTATGATAAGCCTGCCGATGTGTTTGACTATCTGGGCAAACAGTCGCTGGTGTTTGTATCCGAACAGCCCAAGCAGAAGGAACGCTTAAAGGCGGCATTGTGGCAGTGGGGAGAGGATCTGAAATCCTACCTTGAAAGCGGTGTGCTGTGTAAAGGGCTTGACAGCTTCTCGGGCTATCACGAGGAGGAGATCGAGAAGCTCTCGAAGCACAATACCGTTTTTATTGACAGCTTTGCCAGAGGAAGCTGTGAATTGCCGCTGCGGGAGCTTGTCAATTTCAATCTGCGGCAGCTTTCCGTATGGGGCGGCTCTGTCACGGTGCTTTGTGAGGATATTGACAGCCGGATTTCCGGCGGAGCGACCTGCGTGGTACTGGCGGGTACAGCCAAAATGTCGGAGAATATCTTCAAGGAGCTGTGTGCGCGGGGGTATTCACCCGCAATGCTGTATGAGGACAGTACGATCGACAGCGGTGGCTTGTATATTGCAGCAGGCAGCCTGTCATCGGGCTTTGAGTATCCCTCCATCGGGTTTTCGCTGATCTCATACGCGGCGGCTTCTGCTGCCCCCAGAAGAACAAGAAAATCCTCCCACAGCAGGGGCAAGGCGGTTTTCAGTCTTTCGGATCTGTCACCGGGCGATTATGTGGTACACAGTACCTATGGTATCGGTGTGTTTGAGGGGATCCATGACCTTACCTTTGACGGTGTGACCAAGGATTATATCAAGATTCGCTATGCCAACGGCGACAGGGTGAATATCCCTGTTACACAGCTTGACATGGTATCCAAATACATCGGCCCGCGGGAGGACAGCAATATCCGGCTCAGCAGACTCGGCGGCGGTGAGTGGCAAAAGGCAAAGTCGCGCGTCAGAAAAGCCGTTGCCGATATTGCCGAAGAGCTTACAAAGCTCTATGCCGAACGCATGAAGGTCAAGGGCTATGCGTTTTCTGTTGACCACGAGTGGCAGATGGACTTTGAAAGCCGCTTTGAATATGAAGAAACCTTCGACCAGAAGCGTTGTATTGCCGAGATCAAAAAGGATATGGAATCTGCCGTTCCCATGGACAGACTGCTCTGCGGTGACGTAGGCTTCGGCAAGACGGAGGTCGCACTGCGGGCGGCATTCAAGTGTGTGGCGGATTCCAAGCAGTGTGCGCTGCTGTGTCCCACCACGATCCTTGCGTGGCAGCATTATCAGACGGCACTCAAACGCTTTGAAGGGTTCCCCGTGAATATCGAGCTGCTTTCGCGCTTCCGCACTGCCGGAGAACAGCGCACCATCATCAAAAAGCTGGAACGCGGCGAAATTGATTTTATTATCGGTACACATCGTCTGGTATCGAAGGATATTAAATTCCGCGATTTAGGGCTTGTGATCATAGATGAAGAGCAGCGTTTCGGTGTGGCACAGAAGGAACGCTTCAAAGAGCAGTGTAAGAACGTAGATGTTCTCACGCTGTCGGCAACGCCTATTCCGCGGACGCTCAACATGGCAATGTCGGGTATCCGCGATATGTCGGTGATCGAAGAAGCCCCGCAGGACAGACGTCCGGTACAGACCTATGTGCTGGAATATGACGACAGCGTGATCTATGAAGCCATACGGCGCGAGCTTCGCCGCGGCGGTCAGGTGTTTTTCCTGCATAATTCCGTAGAGGACATTGAAGAACGGGCGGCACAGATCTCTGAAAACATTCCCGAAGCAAAGGTCGGTGTCGGTCACGGAAAAATGGACGAGGACAGGCTCTCCGAGGTCTGGCAGCAGATGCTGGAGCAGGAGATCAACGTTCTTGTGAGCACCACCATTATCGAAACAGGGGTGGATATTCCCAATGCCAACACCCTCATTATCGAAAATGCCGACAGAATGGGACTTTCACAGCTTCATCAGATCAGAGGACGTGTCGGACGCTCCAGCCGCCGCGCTTATGCGTACTTTACATTTAAAAAGGATAAGGTCATCAGCGAGCTTTCGCAGAAGCGGCTCAATGCCATCAGGGATTTCACCGAATTCGGTTCCGGCTTCAAAATTGCCATGCGCGATCTGGAGCTGCGGGGTGCAGGCAGTATTCTCGGTGCAAAGCAGCACGGTCACATGGCAGATGTAGGCTATGAGATGTATATGAAGCTGCTGGGTGAAGCGGTAGAAAGTGCGCGCGGCGAGGTGAGGACCTCTGCCGATGCCGACTGTGTTATTGACGTGCATATCAACGCGCATTTGCCCGAGGATTATATCTCCAACCTCAACACCCGTCTTGAAGTCTACCGCAGGATCGCCGATATCCGCACCGAGGAGGACGCAAGCGATGTGATCGACGAGCTGATCGACCGTTTCGGCGATCCTCCCGATGCTGTCAACGGGCTTGTAAACGTGGCACTCCTGCGCAACAAAGCGATGAAGGCAGGTATCAGTGAGATCAAGCAGCTCAGCGAAAACCTTCATATTTTTGTCACGCGGCTTGATTGTGAGGGTGTGGCGACCGTGCTGGACAGATATGCCGACCGCGCGACACTCTGTGCCGGTGAGAAGCCGTATATTTCCGTCAGGCTCAGGAAAAACGAAAAAATCAAAACCGTATTCAACGAGCTTTTTGATATGAAATTCTGAAAAGCCCCGCCCCGCCGCAGTATGTGAAGCTGCGGCGGGGCGGGGGCGATTTTTGTGTGCGGACATTATGTAGTTGTAGTAGTAAAGTATTTTTTGGCGACAGTGCCTGCGCTGTCCTTGACCTTTACGCAGAAACGGAGTGGATAAGCGGTAGACGGTGTGATGGTCACGGTTTTGTTGGTGCTGTAATTCTGTATGGTCGTCCATGAGCCGGCATTGGTTCTCTGGTAGTAGACCGCGTAGGTATAGCCGCCTGTGCCGCCCGTTGCTGCACACGTGATTTTTACAGGTGTTCCGGCAGAAACCACGGTGGTGGAGATCTTTGAGGTGTTGGTAAGCTGTGCATTGGTGACGGTAAGGCTCAGATATTTCTTTGCAACCGTGCCGCTGCTGTCCTTGA
This sequence comes from uncultured Ruminococcus sp., assembly GCA_902773325.1. Taxonomy (GTDB): domain Bacteria; phylum Bacillota; class Clostridia; order Oscillospirales; family Acutalibacteraceae; genus UBA1213. The sequence continues at coordinate 49,796 of CACYDW010000074.1, read as the reverse complement.
TCTTGGAGCAGACCTCATAAGAACCTGCCGACGGAGGTGTAATGGTCACAGCTTTGTTGGAGGTGAAGCCCTGTGCGGTCGTCCATGCGCTGTCGGAGGTTTTTCTGTAATAGACCGCGTAGGTACAGCCGCCCGTGCCGCCCGAAGCCGTGCTTGTGACCTTGACGGAATTGCCGAGGACGATGGAGTCTGCCGAAAGGGTAGATCGGTTGGTGAGCTGTGTGCTTGTGACGGTGAGCGTGAAATATTTCTTTGCGACTGTGCCGCTGCTGTCCTTGACCTTGGAGCAGATCTCGAAGGTACCTGCCGCATCGGGGGTGATGGTCACGGTTTTGTTGGAGGTGAAGCCCTGTGCGGTCGTCCATGCGCTGCCGGAGGTCTTTCTGTAATAGACCGCGTAGGTGCAGCCGCCTGTGCCGCCCGAAGCCGCGCCTGTGACCTTCACGGAGCTGCCGAGGCTGACGGAGTCTGCCGAAAGGGTGGACTGGTTAGTGAGCTGTGTGCTGTTGACGGTGATATTCAGGTATTTCTTGACGACTGTGCCGCTGCTGTCCTTGACCTTGGAGCAGATCTCATAAGTACCTGCTGAGGGAGGTGTAATGGTCACGGTTTTATTGGAGCTGAAATTCTGTGCGGTCGTCCATGCGCTGTCGGAGGTCTTTTTATAGTAGACCGCGTAGGTGCAGCTTCCTGTGCCGCCCGAAGCCGCGCCTGTGACCTTTACAGAGCCGCCGAGATCAATGGATGTCGCCGAAAGCGTGGAATCATTGGACAGGGGATCCTGTTCGGCAAGCTTTTCATAGACGTAGGTTACATTGGTGGCAGCCTCTTTGATTCTGCCGGTGCTGTTGGAGGGGGAGGAAGAGAGCTTGTAGCCGTCAAAGCTCTTTGCAGAGGTGGTGTAGGATACGGTGCCGTCCGAAATGCCCTTGATGATCTCGGTATGCAGGGTCGCTCCGTCGGTAGTGACATACCGGACGTTGACCCTTCCGGTGGGATAGACGATCTCCGACTTGACCCAGCATTCGCCGCTGACGGTGTATCCCTTTGCCCATGAGCCGGAGGGGTCTTGTGAACCGAGGTTGTTGTTATTGGCGATAAACAGTGCCTGTGACAGGTTCTGGACTGTACCGGAATACCAGCCGCCGCCGTCATTTGTCATCAGTGTACCCGGCCATGTACCGGTATAGAGGGTGGTTGTTGTGCCGGACTCATTATAGACATACATGGCGACCTTGTCCCATGAGGTATTATAATAATGTATGGTGAGGTCTTTGTTGGCAGCATGGTAATAGAAGGTGATATTTTTGTTTCCGCTTGCGAACTGACCGCTTGCATTGGAGGTCAGGCTTTCGTCTGCCTCATAGCCGTCAGCAATGACTGCGCCGAAGAGATAGGACGAGCCGATCCTGCCGGTATAGGTTTCTTCGGGAGCAACTGCTGCGCCTGTATCGGCATCAATATATTGGATCGTGACTGTACCGTAATGTGCGGTATCGAGGGTGTAATAATAGTTTACTGCGATCGTTCCGTCAGTAAACGTACCGCTGGTGTTGGAGGTTGAGGAGGAAAGCTGATAGCCGTTGTTGAGCATAGAGGAAAGCGGAGCAGTGGTATAGCGGCTGCCGACGTCACCCTTGAGGGTCTCGGTTTTTACGGTCTTGTTGGTGTCGGCAAGGATATGGTTGACCGTGACCTTGCCCTGTTTGGTAAGGGAGGTGCTGTCATAGCTGGTCTTATCCACAAGAACCATGGTGGAGCGGGCAGGAACGGTCACGGTGCTGCCGGTAGCAGTGCCGAGTGACTCTGTGCCCGCCTGTGTACCGTTGGCAATGATGACCCAGCTTGAAGGCAGGGTAACACCATCGTAGGTCTGGAGGGTCACGGTCTTGGCAGAGGTATTGGCATTGTGGAGTACCGCAACGAAGTTCCATTCATCGGTGCGGAGCTTGTTATACATGGTGAAAGCAACGACCTTTTCGGGGCAGTTGGTTCCATGTGAGAAATAGATGGTGCCGTTGCTGGTATTGGTTGGATCTCTGAACGGCGAATATGCCTTTCTGATCTCGATCATACCCTTGTAGTAGTCCACGATGTCGGAATAGGTGATGGTATTTGTCCATTTGAGCTGGTTGATGGCTGTTGAAGCATTATAGCTGTTTTCATTGCCGTATTTGCTGCGGGCAAATTCCTCGCCGGCCTGGAAGAACGACATACCCTGTGAGGTGAGAATAATGCCGCCTGCCATTTTGTTCATGGCAACGAGGGTGTTATCTCTTGTGCCGTAGTTCACACCGCCGTTGACGGACTTCACGAGCTTGTCATAGAGGGTATAATTATCGTGAGCCGAGGTATAGGTAACAGTCTGGGAGGGCTGTTTTGACCATTTGTTGGTTGCCATGTTGGTGGAGTTTGCCTGAATGCCGCCTTTCAGAGCGGTTTCAAAGCCCGAGCCGCCCTGAATGAAGCCCCAGTCCGCCGCATTGAAGCAGCTTCCCTTGATGGCATCGCGCACCTGATCGTTGAACGCTGCCACTTCTTCCGATACAAGATACATATTGGACTGTACAGCGGTAGGGGTGGGGCAGGTGGTGGCTGCTGCTGTCCAGGGCTCGCCGTAGATGAGAATATCGGGGTCGATCTCATCGAGTGCAGCGCGGATCTTGTTCATGGTATCGGTGTCGTGAACACCCATGAGGTCAAAACGGAAGCCGTCAAGATGATATTCCGTTGCCCAGTATACAACGGAGTCGATCATGAATTTCTGGTACATTGCGCGGTCGCTGGCAGTTTCGTTGCCGCAGCCCGAAGCGTTGGAGTAGCCGCCGTCTGCCGATTGACGGTAATAATACCCCGGTACGGTGTAATCGAACCAGTCATTCTGCATAGAACCGCCCGAATAGGTATGGTTATATACAACGTCCATGATGACGCCGATATTCTTCTCATGGAGCGACTGCACCATACGCTTGAATTCATTCACACGCACACTGCCGTCATAGGGGTTGGTAGAATAAGAGCCTTCGGGGGTGTTGTAGTTCATCGGGTCATAGCCCCAGTTGAACTGGTCGGTGGAGAGCTTTGTTTCGTCCACGCTGGCAAAATCGTAGACCGGAAGCAGGTGAACATGGGTAACACCGAGCTGCTCAAGGTAGTCAATGCCGGTGGGGTTCGTGCCGTTATTGTTGACGGTTGTGCCTGTTTCGGTAAAGGCAAGGTATTTGCCCTTGTTGGTCATACCGGAATCCGATGAGGAGGAAAAATCGCGCACGTGTACCTCCCAGATGATCGAATCCGTCTGATTCTCACAGTCTACGCGGGTATCGGTATCCCAGCCGGCAGGGTCGGTCGAATCGAGGTCGAGCACCATGCCCCTTTTGCCGTTGACGCCGGTTGAACGGGCATAGATATCCACGGTTTCACGGGTCGTGCCGTCAACCGTGACTAAGTAGGTGTAGTATGTACCGTTGAGGTCACCCGAAATCGTGACAGACCAGATGCCGCGGTCGCCTTTGGTCATTGCTCTGGTTTCGATCACGGCAGCACCGGCTTCACTGTCGCTGCCGGTGGTATAGCGCTTGATTTTTACGCTTGATGCCGTAGGTGCCCACACCTTGAAGGTGGTTGAATTTTTGGTGTAGGTCGCGCCGAGGTCGCTGCCGTAGTAGGCATACTGGTCGAGGGCAGACAGTGTTGAATAACTGGCTGCATCTGCACTGTGGGATGCCGCCGACGGTATCAGCGATACCGACATCAGAAGCGACAGCAGCAGGGCAGAGGCTTTGCGGAATCTGTTTCTGAGCTTGGTTTGCATAAACACTCCTTCTTTCATAATATAATGTCAGATTTTCGGTGGAATTGCCGTCAATTACAGTTTAATATAGACCCTGCATTTTTTATTTCCTTGAGGGAAATATACAGTTTTTTTTGTCCTATAAAGCAAAATATATTCAGAACGACAATGAAATGCATTGGTGTCCTGAGAGGTATTTACTCTTGCGGAAACGGTTTGCGGAAAAACAGATCGGGGCGGATTGTCAGACAGGGGTAATACTAATATCAGATAGACAGGGCGAAAAAGATTTAACGCCAAAGATTGTCGTCAGGTCTATTTGATATTAGTATAAAACTGTGCGGACGGAAAAAGGCGGTTTTGTGGTTCTTCGGCGAAGCCGTTTGTTAACTTGAAAAAATTCAAGGTTAAAGGATGGCGAATCGCTAAAATGTATAATAATCCATTTGAAAACCGGAAATCTATATGTGCAAAACGCTGAAAAAAATTCTTGTTATTTCTTGCAAAAAGAGGCAGTTTGTGTTATTGAAAATGACTAAAACTGATTGAAAATGTCGGCAAATCGTCCATTTGTATTCAATGAAAATCGGCATTGTGCACAAATATTTTTGTCGAAATAAAAAATGAAAAATGGATACTTATAACAATAAATATCTATTTTTGTTTTTTTCTACTTTACAAAAATCAGAGAAAAATGGTATTATAATAGCAACAAAGACTGAATGATATATACAATGCGGAGGTTTGCACTGCTTTGTCACAAACGGTTTTTCTGCGGCAAGGCAATGTGCTTTTCTGCGCTGTATGAAGGGGATATCAGGAGGTCTTGGAGCAATGGCATTTGGTAAGATGCCGATTATATTTTACAAAGGAGTGTGATTCTTAGTGAACAGTGCAACCAGAAAATCCCGCTGGGGAATCGGCAGCAGAATCTCGAGCCTGTTTATGACAGCAGCTCTTCTTGCTACCAGCTTCACAGGACTGGGCAGTACGCTGGCTTCCACACCCGTAGAGGCTGCTTCCAACAGCTACGGATTGATGAATACCGTTCAGGAAGGCGTTATTCTGCACGCATGGGAATGGTCGTTCAACAACATCAAAGCAAATATGCAGAAGATTGCTGAATCCGGCTATACCGCTGTTCAGACCTCGGTTATCCAGCAGGCAAAGGAAGCTACGGCAGGAAAGACCAATGAAGTATGGTGGGTTTACTATCAGCCCGCTAACTTCACAATCGACAACACAGGCGGCTCTGCTCTCGGAAATAAGGCAGACTTTACCGCGATGTGCGCCGAAGCTCACAAGTATGGCATTCACGTTATCGTTGACGTTGTTGCCAACCACCTCGGCAACCAGACCAAGTATGACCTTTCCAATTCTATTCCCGATGACATCAGGAATGACTCCAGCTGCTGGCATCCGGAGGGCTTCGTTGAGATCAACTATCAGGATCGTTACAGCATCACCCACAGCAGTATGGGCGGTCTGCCTGACCTCAACACAGAAAGCAGCAAGATTCAGAACTACGTTGTCAACTACCTCAAGGAATGTATTGACTGCGGTGCAGACGGCTTCCGCTTCGACGCTGCAAAGCACATCAGTGTTCCCGAGGAAGGTACTCAGTATACCTTCTGGTCGACCGTTATCCCCGCAGCAAGAGATTACTACTCGACTAAGGGTACTTACGGCGAGCTTTATTGCTACGGTGAGATCCTTGACGGTACACAGGGTCCTTCGGTAGGTGCTTATACCCAGTATATGTCCGTTACCGACAACAAGACCGGTAATGAGATCAGAGGCTCTGTTGCAGACGGCAACGCAGCAGGTGCGGCAGCCTCCAACTATAAGCTCGGCGCAGCACCCAACAAGACTGTACTCTGGGCAGAATCCCATGACACTTACTCCAACGACAGCAAGGAATCTACCTATGTTTCGGATTCCAACATCAACAAGACCTGGGCAATGGTCGCTTCCAGAAACCAGGCTACCGCTCTCTACTTTGCACGTACCAACGGCTGGAGAAATGGTAAGATCGGTGAGATCCTCTCTACACAGTGCTTCAACAAGGAAGTAGTAGAGGTCAACAAGTTCCATAACTACTTCAACGGTCAGGGCGAGTATCTCTCCTCCAGCAGCTCGATCGCCTATAATGAGCGCGGTACGAGCGGCGTTGTTCTGATCAATGTAAGCGGCGGTTCTACCTCTGTAAGCGTTGCAGCTCACAAGATAGCAGACGGCAGCTATAAGGATCAGGTATCCGGCAACACCTTTACCGTATCCGGCGGTACTATCAGCGGTAATATCGGCGATACCGGTATCGCAGTTGTTTACAATCCCGGTCCGATGGGCGGTGTTTCGGCTACTCCCGGCGATACACCCTTTGACGACTCTATTACCGTCACCCTTAATGCTACCGACGTTACCAACCCGCAGTATACCACCACCGAAGGTGCTTCCGGCTCCTATACAGACGGTCAGAAGATCACCATCGGCGCTTCCAGCGATGTTGGTACCACCATTACTCTGACATTGACAGGTACCAAGTCAGACGGTTCAACCTCTACGGCAACCTATAAGTACACCAAGAGAGATCCCAATGCTTCTACGAAGATCTACTTCGACAACAGCAGCTATAACTGGAGTACCCCCACCGCTTATGTATATAACGGTGATGGTGAAACAGCTCAGAGCATGAGTGCATGGCCCGGCACTGCTATGACGAAGGGCTCTACCTATTATGAGCTTGATGTTACAGGCTATGAAAACGGCAGGGTCATCTTCTCCGATGCAGGCAGCGCTACCAACAGATATCCTGCTAATATGCAGCCCGGCCTTTCGATCGGCGGCACATCCATGCTGTTCAGCTCAGGCAACTCCTGGAAGCCCTATTCTCCGCCCACACCGAGTCTGAAGGTTTCGCTCGCTGCTTCGGCTTCCAGCGTAGAAACCGGCACTGCCGTAACCCTGACTGCAACTGCAACAGGCTCTACCGGCACTGTCAACTATACCTTCAAGACAGGCTCAACCACCATTCAGGCTGCAAGTGCCAATAATAAGGCTACCTGGACTCCTACAGAGGCAGGCTCCTATACCATTACGGTGACTGCGGCTGATTCCTCAGGCTCTGCAACAGCTACCACTACCGTTACCGTTACAAAGCCCGATGTTCCCACTCCTACGGTAACATCCAGCAAGGCAAGCGGTACCAGCTTTACAACTGAAACACTTGACATTACACTCTCCCTTTCCAATGCAACCGGCGGTACATACAGCGTTGACGGCGGTCCTACAAAGACCTTTACAGGTACACAGACCGTTACCATCGGCGAAGGCAAGATCGGTGATTCGACCGTAACCGTTGAAACCACTGCAACAGACGGATCTACCACCAAGACCTACACCTTTACCTATGAAAAGCAGTATGTCAAGAAGACCACAGCTTCTTCCGCAGCTTCTTCATGCACCTATTACGCTACCAACCCCGGCGGCAATGTAGGCGCAAAGAAAACTATTACCAGCGCAAGCGACTTCACGGCAGAAACTCTCGTTGCACAGGGTATCGCCAACGATGACCCCGGTGCTTTCAGAGGTACGCATGAAGCTCCGAAATTCGACCTCTATGCACTCTATGCAGCATGGGACGATACAAACCTCTATATCGGTATCCAGTATACCAACGTTACCGACATCATTGACCCGGCTCAGGAATCTCCGCAGACCGGCAGAGGCAAGCCGAACGGCGCAGATGCGAATATCCCGCAGATGATCCTCCTCGACACCAAGACCGGCGACTACACAGACGGTTCTACCAACAGCACCACACAGTCCACCGTATGGAATACGCAGGTTACCTTCGGCGGCGACACAAAGGTAGACAGAGTTATCATGTATTCTCCTAAGGAAGGCATTGATAACTGGGCGATCTTCCCCGTAACCGGCGGCGTGATCGACTACAACAAGAAAATCGGCTTCGGTTATCAGCAGCCCCTTCCGGGTGCTTCCCTTGCATGGGAAGATGGTTTCTTCGGCTCTACAATGATGGGCATCAATGACAACGGCAATGCGGGATATAAGCCTGCCGATATTGAAAGCACATCCAGCAGATGGGTAGACTTCCTTACAACCAACCACAGCAAAACACAGGATACCTTCTGCATTATGACTATGCCCCTTGAGTATCTCGGCATAACAGCAAATGATATCGCAACCAACGGCATCGGCATCATGGCAGTTGCAACCTACGGCGAAAGCGGTATGGGCTGTCTGCCCCATGACACCTGTATGGTTGACAACGCAAAAGAGCCTTATGTAAGTGATGACTCTACATCAGGCGAGAAGTGCGACGCTGACCAGATCACAGTTCCTCTTGCAAGCGTCGGCAAGAGCGGCGGCGTTGTTCCTGTTCCGCCTCCGACACCTTCTCTCCCGCTTCAGGTGAACTTCGGTACAGACAAGTCTGCTCCTCAGCTCACAACGACCGCTCTTACCCTTAAGGGTATCGGCTACGGCGGTACCGCTCCCTACTCCTATGAGTTCTCAGTAGACGGTACAGTCGTTAAGGCCAAGAGCAGCACGGATACCTACTCATGGAAGCCCGGCACTGCCGGCTCACACACCATCAAGTGCGTGATCACCGACTCCACCGGTGCAACCGCAACCGTATCCAAGACCTTTACCGCAGAAAGCACCAACCCGAATGAGCTTGTTAACAGCTCTAAGATCTCCGCTACTACGATCGCGAAAAACGGCAGCGTTACTGTTACAGGCGCAGCAAGCGGCGGCAGCGGCTCTTATACCTACGCAGTACTCTACAGAAAGTCTGGCGCAAGCAGCTGGACGACCAAGCAGGACTTCTCCTCTACCAAGAGCACTTCCATTACCTTCAGCACAGCAGGTCAGTATGAAGTATGCTCCAAGGTCAAGGACAGCTCCGGCACAGTAGCAGAAAAGACCTTTAATGTTACTGTACAGGACGATGATCCTACAACACTCGTCAACAACTCTACCCTTGCTTCCTCCAGCGTAACACTCGGCAGCAAGGTCACCGTTAAGGGTGCAGCATCGGGCGGCAGCGGCTCTTACACCTATGCCGCTTACTATAAGCTCACCAGTGCAAGCTCCTACACGACCGCAAGAGATTTCGGCAGCACCGCAAACATCAGCTTTACACCTTCCAAGGAAGGCAAGTATGATGTATGCTCCAAGGTCAAGGACAGCAGCGGCACAATAGCCAAAAAGTACTTTACCGTAACTGTAACTGCTTCAGAGCTTGTCAATAATACAACTCTTGCAGCAGACAGCATTACTCTCGGCAGCAAGGCGACTGTAAAGAATGCGGCAAGCGGCGGCAGTGGCTCTTATACATACTATGTATACTACAAGAAGTCCTCTGATTCCAGCTGGGTTACCGCTCAGGACGGCACTTCTGCAACAAGCGCAACCTTTACTCCCGGCAAGGCAGCTACTTACAATGTATGCTCCAAGGTTAAGGACAGTAAGGGCGATACTGCTAAAAAGTATCTCACACTCAAAGTAACAGAAGCTCTTACAAACAAGTCAACTGTTTCAGCAACTTCTATTGAACTCGGCAAGACTGTAACAGTCAAGTGTGCTGCTTCGGGCGGCTCAGGCTATTACAACTATGCAGTACTCTACAAGAAATCCAGCGATTCCTCATGGGTAACTGCTCAGGATTACAAATCCACATCTTCCGTAACCATTACCCCCAAGAAGGCTACTACCTACAACATCTGCGTGAAGGTCAAGGACAGCGCAGGCACAGTTGCTAAGAAAACCATCAACGTCAAGGTTGTGGCTGCTCTTACCAACAACGCAAAGCTTGCAGCGACCTCCATTAACCTCGGCAACAGCGCGACCGTTAAGAATGCAGCAACAGGCGGCAGCGGCTCTTATACCTACTATGTATACTATAAGAAGACCAGTGATTCCGACTGGGTAACAGCTCAGGACGGCACAACCGCAACCAGCGTAACCTTCAAGCCCGGCAAGGCTACCACCTACGATGTATGCTCCAAGGTCAAGGACAGCGCGGGCACAATTGCCAAGAAGTATCTTACTCTTAAGGTAACGGCTGCTCTTACCAATAACGCTTCTCTTGCAGCAACCTCTATCACCCTCGGTAATAAGGCAACTGTCAAGAATGCAGCAACAGGCGGCAGCGGCTCCTATACCTACTATGTATACTACAAAAAGACCAGCGATTCCGACTGGGTAACTGCTCAGGACGGCACCACCGCAACCAGCGCATCCTTCAAGCCCGGCAAGGCTACTACCTATGATGTATGCTCCAAGGTCAAGGACAGCAAGGGCACAATTGCCAAGAAATATCTTACTCTCAAGGTAACGTCTGCATCTGCTCTTACCAACAACACCACTCTTGCAGCAACCTCTGTCGTACTCGGCAATAAGGTTACTGTCAAGAATGCGGCAGCAGGCGGCAGCGGCACATACACCTACGGTGTATACTACAAGCTTTCATCTGCTTCTGACTGGACAACTGTTCAGACTGCTACAAAGGCTTCCGGTGTGGCATTCCAGCCTACAAAGGCAGGAACCTACAGCGTATGCTCCAAGGTCAAGGACAGCGCAGGCACGGTCGTTAAGAAGTATCTCACCGTTAAGGTAACAAGTGCTTCTCTGACAAATGCTACTACCGTTTCCGATACCTCTGTAACTCTCGGCAACAGCGTCACAGTATTCAATGCAGCAACAGGCGGCAGCGGTACTTACAGCTTCGCAAGCTACTATAAGCTTACAACGGATTCCTCATGGACAACCGTTCAGAGCCTCAGCACTGTTGCAGGTGCAAGCTTTACTCCCACAAAGACAGGCAGCTATGATGTTTGCTCCAAGGTACAGGACAGCGCAGGTACACTCGTTAAGAAGTACTTCGTTGTAAAGGTCACAAAGGCTGCTCTCACCAATAAGAGCACCATCTCTGCTACCTCTGTTAACAAGGGTACAAAGGTTACCATCAAGAATGCAGCATCAGGCAGCTCTTCCTACAAGTATGCTAACTATTACATGAGCGAAAACGATACAGGCTGGACAACGCTCCAGAGCTACACCACTACAACAAGCGTATCGTTTACTCCTGCTGCCGCAGGCTCCTATCAGGTATGCTCTAAGGTAAAGGACGGCAGTGATAACATTGTCAGGAAATACTTTATTGTAACCGTTAAATAAGCCTGCTCAAACAGTCATTCCACTTTCGGTGTTATGAAGGGTATACACTGAAAGAGAATGTATCGGCTTTGATCAGAAGCCCGATATTTCGGAAAATGAGATTTGTGAAGGGGATTTCTCATCGCCTGAAATAGAGGACTGCTTGTCGCAGCCGTAGAAAACTGCCGCATCGGCGAATCGTTCGTCGGTGCGGCAGTTTGTTTTTTGTTGTGGGTATCAATAAAAAACGCTCACAATAACAAAAAAAACTGGATTCCTTGTTGATTTTATGACCGGAATACATTATAATGATAACATAGGCATGATGAGATCACTTGATTTTATTCCAGAAGGAGGAATTGCTATGTTATATTCAACTTTTTTGAAAAGACTATCTGCCTTTGTGCTGGCAGGGTTGATTTCTGTCGGCGGATACGCCGCCGTCGGAGCTTCGGCAGCGGGCAATAACACGGCTGCGGCTGCTGCGTCAGCATCTGAAACGGCTCTTGTCAATCAGTCTGCTGTGAGTGCTTCTTCCATTACCATTGGTCAGAATCTGGTCATCTACGGCAGGTCGAGCGGCGGCAGCGGTAGCTGCAAATACGCTTATTACTACAAAAAATCCAACGAATCCAAATGGACAACCATCAGGGATCTGGGTACGGCGGTTTCCGTTCTGATCACACCCCCGTCAACAGGCACCTATAACATCTGTGTCAAGGTCAAGGACGCGGCAGGCACGGTTGCCAAGAAATATATCGATGTCAAGGTATTGTCGGGGCTTCAGAATAACTCCACCGTCAGCAGGACATCGATCGACCTCGGTCAGACGGTGACAGTCAGCGGTAAGGCAAGCGGCGGCAGCGGCGGCTATATCTATTCTTATTACTATAAGAAAGAGTCGGACAGCAAATGGACGATCATCAGCGAACGTACTTCCCAGACCTCTGTGTCTGCCAAGCCGGCAAAATCAACCAAATACAACTTCTGTATCAAGGTTCTGGATTCTAACGGCGCACTTGCCAAGAAATACATTGATGTAAATGTAGGCAGTGCACTCGTTAACAAATCTACGTTGAGTAAGACATCTCTTACGGTAAGTCAGCAGACCGTCATTTACGGTAAGGCGAGCGGCGGCAGCGGTACGTATTCCTATACGTATTACTATAAGGCGGCTTCGGAGAACAACTGGACGGCTCTCACAAGCTCGGACGACAAAAAATCTGCGGTATTCAAGCCCACCAAGGCGGCAACCTATGATATCTGTGCCAAGACGACTGATACCAACGGCATGACGGTCAAAAAGTACTTTTCTGTTACGGTAAGTCCCGCACTTGTGAATCAGTGCAGTGTTAGCAGCCGTACTCTCACAAAGGGTGATACCCTGACGCTGTATGGCAGAGCGACAGGCGGCAGCGGCGGCTACACATACGCATATTACTACAAATCCGCAACCAACAGCACATGGACGGAGATCAGCGGATTTTCCTCCGAACAGACAGTCGCCGTCAAGATGAACGCGGCGGGCGATTATAACTTCTGCATCAAGGTGCATGATTCCAACGGCGCAGAGAGCAAGGTCTACATGGATGTTACCGTAAAAGCTTCGCAGCTTACAAACACCTCTGCGATCAGTGCGACACAGGTCAATGCAGGCACTTCGGTCAAAATAACCCTTTCTGCTCAGAATGCTTCGGGAAGCTGTACCTATACGGTTTATCAGAGAGAAGGCAGCGGTCAGTGGTCGGCACTGATTTCCAACACAACCTCCGCAACACTGAATATTTCCATGAATTACACGGGTTCATACCAGTTCAGGGTCGTGGCGACGGATTCCTCCGGTGCAACGGCAGAAAAAATTCTGAGCTGTAATGTAGTTTCTGCCGAAAGTCAGTCGGAGCAGCAGATAATCGCGCAGATTCTGAGCCAGATCATAACCTCCGGTATGGACGATTTTGATAAGGCGAGAGCGATTCATGACTGGCTGGTCTGTAATACCGAGTATGATACGGCAGGTCTTGCCAGCGGCAACATTCCTCAGACGTCATATACCACTTACGGTCTGCTCACCACCCACAAGGCGGTTTGTGACGGCTATGCAAAGGCGTTTGTGGCTATGGCGAATCAGGCAGGACTCTCCGCAGTAAGAGTTACCGGTATCGGCTACAACGGCAGCAGTTCCGGAGAAAGCCATGCGTGGAATCAGGTCAGAATCAGCGGTGTATGGTACAATGTCGATGTGACGTGGGACGACCCGATCATGAGCAACAATGTCAACAATTCCAACCTCCGCTATACCTATTTCCTGATTCCGGACAGTGTTATGTATCAGGATCATACTCCCGACAGTGCCCCCTACACCTGTACAGCGGCGCAGCCTATGCATCGGATCGCAGATGCCGCTATTGACGATGCGCTGGATGCAGACCCAACCTGTGAATACTGCGAGAGCACCTCGGAATTATCAGCAGCTATGCGCAGCTTTGACAACCGTAATATCAGCACCTTCTGTCTGATCTATAAGAAGGACGGTACTCTGAGCGAAGCATTGTCAGACGTTATCGGTGCGATTCCTTCAGGTCACGGCGCACAGTTCTCTTATGGTGAATGGAAGCTGCCCGGCTACTACTGCTTTACCGTCACCCTCACCTGACAGCAGCCATCACGAGTGGCTTCAAAACCATTATGAAGATTTTTCCCTGTTCTTCCGGGCTGTTCCGCACGGAATACAGGAGATAAGCGCAGTGCCGCGCCGCTGATGACCGATCATCAGCGGCGCGGCAACAGGTTATTATGGGAACAGAGCCGGAAAATCAGAAAGAGTTGATAAAGCTGTCAAGAGCTTTTTCATCGTCAGGGGAGCAGTTCACGGCACTATAGGGGAAAATCCAGTTTTCTGCATGAAGGGCTGTGGCGGCGGGTTCTATCCTGTAAAACGGGCTTGAGGTCTGAATACTCATATAATGCTGCTTTGCCACGGCATAAGAGGAGCACTGGCTGAACGGATACAGCGCGGAACGGTTATGAACATAGTATTTGATAAACGAATAAAACCCGCCGATATAGCCGCACCAGCCTGCGGTATTATTAGAGCCGATCTTGAGCCGCGGGAGTGCTTCATTGCCGCGCAGAGAGAGGTAATTTTCGCCGATAAAGAGTCTGGGGTCGTTCCATCTGGCATTGTTCCAGAGGTTGAGTATTTTGGTGGGCTTGCCATTTTCGGTAACGTTGCTCAGCGGCATAAACACAAAGCCGTCAAACAGCAGGGGAGTTTCGGTATAGATAGCGAGTTTGATGGGGGAAGCAGATTTATTGGTGACCCTATGAACCGTCATCAGACTGCCGATCTCACTGCCGAACACGATATCCATTGAAAGCTCCAGCGGCAGAGGGTCAAGAACCGCCTGTACAAACCGTACACCGTCCTCCAAAACCGTATACATCACAGCACTGTTGTCAAGATACATTTCGTTGGTTGACTTTTCAAGTGCGATTTTCATTTTATGTCCATAGCAGCGATGCCATACGCTGTCGACACTATGGTATATCAGGTTCGGCTGTCCGCTTTTAGCGGCACTCACAATGCGGGGTCCGTAATCCAGTGTAACGATCACTTCCATATCATCATAGTTGATTTGCAGGCAATGTCCAAGGCTTTCTGATTGTATTTCTCTGACTGTCATCTGACACATACGCTCCTCCAAAAAGAAAAATATAAGCTATTATACCATACCTTTTCTGATTTTACAATTGGTGCAGCGCCGTTGCGCTGCCGAGAAATAGGGTTTGCAATTTGGGGCGGGTTAGAGTATAATAGAGAGGATGAAAAAGAGGTTGCTATGGGGTGAAGTGAATGGAGCTTAATAAAAAAACAATGGGCAAGATCTTTGTCCTTGCGGTGTGTATTATTTTAGTGTATCTGGGCTTTCAGCACATGGATGTGGTGCTGTCGTTCCTGCAATGGCTGCTGGGAGTGATGACACCGTTTATTATTGCGGGCTGCTTCACGTTCTTTCTGAATGTGCCGCTGAAGGCAATCGAAAAACACTTGTTTATCCCTAAGCCCGGCAAGCCCGTCAGTAACTTCAAGAATAAAATGCGCCGCCCCCTTGCGGTCATGATCTCCGCCGGTTTGTTTGTGCTGTTTGTGGGTCTGTTTCTGGTGATCGTGATCCCGGAAATCGGAAAAAGCCTTTCGGCTCTCGCCGAAGCAACCCCGACTGCACTTGCTAAGCTTCAGAACTGGGTCAATGAACTCAGTCAGGATAACGAAACGATCGGAGAAATTGTTTCCGGCCTTGAAATTGACTGGAAAACGATCAGCAATACCGTTGTCGGCTTCTTCCAGGATAACGGTGCTAATATGGTGCAGTCGCTGATGGGGATCCTCACAACCGTGCTGAGTGCGGCACTGAATATCGTTATGGGTCTTGTCCTTTCGATCTATATTCTTGCCAAAAAGGAAAAGATCTCTTCCGATGTCAAAAAGCTGCTCTATGCCATTCTTCCGTCAAGGGTCGCCGATTTCTTTGTGGAGCTGGGTCAGCTTACCAATAAATCCTTTTATAACAGTATTACCGGTATGATGATGGACTGTGTGCTTCTGGGTACGCTTGTTGCCCTCGTCATGACAATATTCGGTATGCCGTATGCCTCTCTGATCGCTGTGATCGTGGCAATTATGGCTTGGATCCCGATGTTCGGCACGTCCATCGGTACGGGTATCGGCACACTGCTGATCCTTACCGCAGACCCCGTGCAGGCAATCTGGTTCGTGGTGATTATGGTGGTGATTATTCAGATCGACGGCAACCTGATCTATCCCCGCGTGGTTGGCTCCAATATCGGACTGCCGCCGATCATCGTTGTTTCTGCGGTGATTCTGTTCAGCAGCTTCTTCGGTATTCCCGGATTGCTGATATGCGGTCCTGTAACTTCGGTGATCTATACACTCGTCAAACAGTTTGTCAACAACAGACTGGCTGCCGGCAATGTGCCTCCCGAAAAATACGGTATTAAGTATGCGTATATTGAAGATGCCGCCGAGGACGAGCGCCGTAAAATCGAACGTCAGAAAAAAGCCAATGAACGCAATCGCAAGATAGCGGCATACATTAAAAAGCTTCAGGATAAAAAAGAAGCTGCCGATAATAAACGTGTTGCCGAAATCGTAAAAAAAGAACGCGAAAAACAAAACAAGAATAAAAATAAAAAGTCATGACCTTGTATTCTGATAATGAGGGTTGGTAATAATAGCTGATTTCATAAAAGTGTAAAATGGTATTGTAATTCCCTGCTGAAATATGATAGAATTGACAAGCAGGGTTATATTGGTAACGGAGGGATAGCTTTGCAGAAGTTGAAACGGCTTTTGGGCTGTATTCTGGCAATCACTACAATTATAGGAGGAAGTACAATGACAAATGCAGTGACACAAAACAGCACACCGTCCGATGATGAGCAGCCGGTCGTTCTTGCTCATTCGCTCGATGCTCAGGCATATAACGGCAATGATCTTGGTGCTGTATATACAAAGTCGGCAACCACCTTCAAGGTGTGGGCGCCTACGGCAGATCATGTATCCGTCAAGCTTTATACGACCGGCAGTCCCGGAGAAGAAGGCGCACAGAACCTCTCCACCACCAGTATGGTCAAGGGAAAAAATGGTGTGTGGGCTGTTACGCTGACCGGCGACCATAAAAACCGGTATTATACATATCTTGTTACCATGGACGGTATCACCAGAGAAACAGCGGATGTCTATGCGAAGGCGGCAGGTGTCAACGGCAACCGCAGCATGGTGGTAGACCTTCCTTCTACCGACCCCGAGGGCTGGAAAAACGATAAGCACGTTCTTTATGACGACCCCACCGATGCGATCGTATGGGAAGTACACGTCAAGGATTTCTCCAACAGCGAGGTTTCGGGTGTATCGCTCAAATACCGCGGTAAGTACCTTGCTTTTACCGAAGGGGGCACTACGCTTAACGGTGAGGGCGGTGTATCGACCTGTATTGATTACCTTAAAAAGCTCGGTGTGACCCATGTGCAGCTTCTGCCGGTCTATGACTACGCGACTGTAGACGAGAGTGATACGGAATCCGAGCAATTCAACTGGGGATATGACCCTAAAAACTATAACGTCCCCGAAGGTTCCTACTCCACTGATCCGTATGACGGCAATGTAAGGATCACCGAATTCAAGCAGATGATCATGGCACTGCATCAGGCGGGGATCGGCGTGATCATGGACGTTGTTTATAACCATACCTATACCGCAGAGGGAAGCTGGTTTGAGATGACGGTCCCGGGATATTACTACCGTATGACCGAGGACGGTGAATTCAGTGACGGTTCGGGCTGCGGCAACGAAACGGCAAGCGATCATCTCATGTACCGCAAATATATGATCGATTCTATTCTTTATTGGGTTGACGAATACCATATTGACGGCTTCCGCTTTGACCTGATGGGTGTACATGACATTACCACGATGAACGAGATCCGAAAGGCACTCGACAACCGTGTGCCGGACGGCGAAAAAATCATTATGTACGGTGAGCCATGGACGGGCGGCAGCATCGGCACGACTACACCTACCGCTGTGAAAGCCAATATCTCACAGCTTAATGAGAGAATCGGCGCGTTTAACGATGATTTCAGAGATGCCGTCAAGGGACACGTGTTCAATGCGCTTGAACCGGGCTTTGTACAGGACGGTAGCGGCAAGATCTCGGTGATGGCAGGTATTACCGCCAACACCATCAGTGCAAAATGGTCAAAGCAGCCGTCACAGACGGTGACCTATACCTCGGCACACGACAATTACACGCTTTATGATAAGTTAGTGCTCTCTGTCAAGAACGACAGGAGCTATGACGAGAGAGATGAAGAGCTTGTTGAGATGAATAAGCTTGTAGCCGCTCTCACGCTTACCTCTCAGGGAATATCCTTCATGCAGGCAGGAGAGGAATTTGCCCGAACCAAGATGGGCGACAGCAACAGCTTCAATTCCTCCAATCGGGTGAATCAGCTTGATTGGAACTGCCTTGAGAAATATGCCGACCTTGTGGCATATTATTCCGGTCTGATGGATATCAGACGGCATTATAAGCCGTTCAGAGATGCCACTACCGCTTCTGCAAAGCTGATAAGATTTGCAGATACGGCAGACGGTGTGATCGCCTATACCCTTGAAAACTCCCTTACCGCTTCCACAGAATGGTCACAGGTCGCGGTTCTGGTCAATGCAACGAAGCAGCCGGCAAAGGTAACGCTCCCCGACAATGACGGCAAATCGACGGTCAGTGAATGGGTCATTATTGCCAACAAGCTGGAGGCAGGTCTTAGCAGTCTCGGCACGGTCAGCGGCAAGGAAATCACTGTTCCGGCGCAGTCGGCCATGATTCTGGTCGATAAGGCAAGCTTTGAACAGCGCACTGTTACCTCAGACAAATGCACGGTCAAGGTGGAATATAAGGATGCTGAAAGCGGCGAGCTTCTCGGAGAGAGAGTATATAAGGGTGTAGCAGGTGAAAGCTATGCCACTGCCGAAAATCATTCCCTCGATGTGGAATATGACCTTACCGATACAGAGGGTGACACGCAGGGCACATTCAACAGTGCTTACAAAACTGTGACCTATTACTACACAAAGTTCAACGGCAAAATACTCGATCTGACCGTGAATTATCTCAAACCGGGCAACGAAACCTTCGGCACAGCAGAATCGGAGGTATCTCCTGTGTCGGTTCAGAAGGTGAGAGAGGGCAGCGAATATACTGCCCCGATCCGTCAGGTGGACGGTATGGAGCTTGATCTTTCCGTTTTTCCTTCCAATGCTTTCGGCACGGTCGGCAGTGAGGATATTACGGTAACGTATTACTATAAACCGCTGTCCCAGTGCGATCTGGTATTGCATTTTTCTAATACCGACAAGCTTGCAAAGCCGGGTGTTATTCTTTGTGTCAAAGAGGACGGCAAACAGTCCTATTATACCGCTGAAAAGGGCGAAGAAATGACCGCCGACCCCGAACTGGGCAGCGGCTGGTATACATTTACTGCCGAAGGGATCGGCACGGTAGACGGACTGACAGCCTACATTGTCGATCTTGCCGGAGCAGAAGCCGCTCCGGAGCGCAAATATACCGTCAAGGGTGAAACATGGATCGAAAGGAATACCGTTGTATACAGCGGTACAGTCGGCATTATTCACACGCACGTTAACGGACAGGTGCTTGCCACAGAGAGCATCAGCGGCAAGGTCGGCACGGATTATTCCACTGACCGGAAGGATTATCAGAATTACGGTCTTTCTGCCGTTACGTTCAATGCTTCCGGCACATTTTCCGAAACACCCGCCTATGTCATTTATCTGTATGAGGACAAGCCCGTCACCGAAAGAAAAGAGTTTGCCATCGTTATCATGCTTGCGCTTTCATCTCTGGCATGCTTCCTGATCGCCGGTTGTCTGGGCGCATCATACGCAAGACATAAAAAACGACTTGCACTGTAAAAGAATCCCCCGATACCGCTTGAATATGCGGTATCGGGGGTAACTTGTTTGTCTGGGGGGCACTGTGGCGCATCAGCCGCCGAGAGCGATCATGGCATCAATACATTTGCGTGCCTGTGTAATGGTTTCGGCGTCGAGTTCGATCTCTTCGCCGCCCGTACCCTGACAGCAGTTCAGCACGTCCACAAGAGTTGTTGCCTTCATGTTCTGACAAAGCAATGCCTTCGACAGCGGATAGAATTTCTTATCCGGACACATATACTGGAGGTGTTCGGCAATGCTGCACTCCGTACCGATGATAAACTCTTTTTTATCGGACTTGACAGCATAGTCCATAATACCGCTCGTAGAGCCGACATAATCAGCAAGCTCACAGACAGCGGGCTGACATTCGGGGTGAACAAGCAGCAGGGCATCGGGATGGAGCTGTTTTGCTTCAACGGCATCTTTTCTGGGAATAGCGGCATGAACGGGGCAGCCGCCGTGTACGAGCTTAATTTCCTTTTCGGGTACTTGTTTTGAAACGTAGTCACCGAGGTTGCAGTCGGGCAGAAAGAGAATTTTGTCGCTGTCAAGCTGTCTGACGATCTTTACGGCAGAGGATGAGGTCACGCAGACATCACAGACCGTTTTGAGTTCGGCGGTGGTGTTGATATATGCCACAACCGTATAGTCGGGATTCATTTCCCTGAGCTGTCTGATCAGATCAATGTCGAGCTGTTCTGCCATGGGACAGCCCGCCACGGGGCTTGAAAGAATGACCCGCTTTTCGGGGGAAAGCAGCTTGACGGTTTCTGCCATAAAGCGGACGCCGCACATCAGAACCGTTTTATTGGGAGCAGTGGCAGCCATCTTGCTCAGGGCATAGGAATCGCCCGTGAAGTCGGCGATCTCGATGATCTCTCTTGCCTGATAGCTGTGAGCCAGAATACAGATGTCCTTTTCTTTTTTCAGGCGGCATATTTCGTTCTGAACGTCTTTGATTGTCATTTTTATCATCCTATCCGTTATTATAATGGCAGCCGGCTGTGGCACATTGTACATTTCTGCCGCAAGAGAGTTGATTTTGCAGGAAATATACCTGCAATGTCAAGTTTGAAATGAACTTTGACAAGTATGCTTGACATAAATCAACGGCTGTGATAGAATATTTGTGTTACAGTCGCGCTGTAAGGGTGGCTTGCCTGCTATTGTTCCATTTCCATCATACCATATTTAAACTCGCTTGACAAGTAAAAACACGACAGTACACGAAAATCAATTTTGCTAAGGTCAAGCCCGATTCCTTAAAGCATCAGTCATCAGAACAGAAGAAATAAGCCGTACAGAACAGAAGCAAGTGTGCCGAAAACGATGACAGGGCCGGCGATGACGAACATTTTTGCGCCGAGTCCGGAGATAAAGCCTTCACTCTGAAATTCGATGGCGGGAGATACAACTGAGTTGGCAAAGCCGGTGATCGGCACGAGTGTTCCTGCGCCTGCCCTTTTGGCAATGTTGTCGTACCAGCCGCAAACCGTAAAGAATGCGCTGAGAAAGACGAGCGAAATGCTTGTCATACTGCGGGCAAGGGTAAGGTCACCTGATGTCCAGAGCAGATAGGTGTCGGTGAGTGCCTGACCGATGATGCAGATCAGACCGCCCGCAAAAAATGCGCCGATACAGTCCTTGACAATGGTGCTGTTGGGGGAAACACGTCTGACCATGGAGGAATATTCCTGTTGAGAGATGTTCATATCATCATTCCTTTTGAAATATATTTGTTGGTATTGTTCCCCGTTTTTTGTAATTTATAGTAGGCGACAAAAATATTCTCACTTAGAGTGATGTTTGAAGGGGTGTGGGGGCGACCGGAAAGCCCCCACAGTCAGCCTATGATTGATCAAAGTATAAAAAATAATGTCGTTTACTATATTTGGCAGGTTATAAGGAGATCATCACATTGAAAGAAATATATCTGGATAACAGCGCTACCACGCAGGTATGCAGAGAAGCGGCAGAAAAGGTCGTTTCGATCATGACGGAAACATACGGCAACCCTTCGTCGCTCCATACAAAGGGCTATGAAGCCCGCATGGAGCTGGAAGCAGCCCGCAAAACCGTTGCACAGGTGCTTTCTGCACTGCCGGAGGAAATTTATTTTACTTCGGGCGGTACGGAGAGCAACAATACCGCCCTCATCGGTGCGGCAGAAGCCCTTAAACGACGCGGAAACAGAATCGTTACTACCGCCGTGGAGCATTCGTCCGTCATAGAGGCGGCACAGCAGCTTCAGAAGCGCGGCTTTGAGGTGGTTTTCCTGCCCGTTGAACCGAACGGCAGTGTATCGCCCGAAAGCTTGCAACAGACGATCACAAAGGATACGATCCTTGTCAGTATGATGGCGGTCAATAACGAAACAGGAGCGTTTCAGCCGATAGAAGCGGTCAGCAGGCTGATAGCAAGAGCCGGTGCTCCGGCACTGTTTCATGTTGACGCGGTACAGGCTTTCGGAAAGATACCCGTCAAGCCTAAAAAAATCGGTGCGGATTTAGTCAGTATCAGCTCCCATAAGATACACGGCCCTAAGGGTGCGGGCGCACTCTATATCAGAAAGGGCGCGAGGATCCTCCCGCTGCACTACGGCGGCGAACAGGAGAAAAAGCTGCGTCCCGGCACGGAAGCACTGCCTGCCTTGTGCGGTATGGCGGAGGCTGTGAGAGTGCTGCCGGATATGCAGCAGGAAAATGCTCTGATGCGCGGGATCCATCAGCATCTGCGTGCAAGACTTGCCGGCATCGACAATGTACATATCAACTCCGGTGACGATGGTCTGCCGTATATCATCAATTTTTCTGTCTGCGGAATCCGCTCCGAAACCATGCTGCATTTTTTAGCGGAAAGAGGAATTTATGTATCCAGCGGTTCCGCCTGCTCCAAAGGCAAAAAGAGCTATGTGCTCAGGGCAATGGGACTGAGCGACAGCCTGATCGATTCCGCCGTAAGGGTCAGCTTTTCACGATTTAGCACAAAAGAAGATGCGGATAGCCTTGCAGATTCTATATTGCTTGCCAATAATACTCTTGCAAGAACCCGCTAAAAGTGCTAAACTTCATATAGAATAGTAATAGTATTGTTGTCAGAACCAAAAGGGGATAAGCTATGAAAGAAATTATTCTGATCAAGCTCGGTGAGATCGTTCTGAAAGGACTGAACCGCAAAAGCTTTGAAGATACGCTCATCAAGAGTATCAAGCGCAGACTGTCGGGTGTGGGCAGGTTCGATATCCGATATGCACAGTCCACTATCCGCGTAGAGCCGCTCGACGATGATACCGACATGGACGAAGCCGTTGAATGTGTTTCGCGCATCTTTGGTATTGCGGCATTTGCCCGTGCTTGTGTCACGGACAAGGATATCGGAAGCATTAAAACAGCAGCGGCAGAGTACCTCAGAGATACGCTGGAGGGTGTCAACACCTTCAAGGTAGAGGCAAAGCGCTCCGATAAATCCTTTGCCATGCAGTCGCCGGAGATCTGCCGTGAGGTCGGGGGATTTCTGCACGATACTTACCCCCATCTCACCGTAGACGTGCATGAACCCGATGTTACCGTCACGGTGGAGATCAGGGATTTCGGCGCATATATCCGGGCGGGACTCATCAGAGGTGCGGGCGGGATCCCCGTCGGTACGGGCGGCAAGGCCTGTGTGCTGATCTCGGGCGGCATCGACAGTCCGGTTGCGTCCTATATGATGGCAAAGCGGGGGCTGGAGCTGACTGCCGTTCATTTTGCCAGCCCGCCCTATACCAGTGAGCTTGCCGAACAGAAGGTCGTACAGCTTCTGGAGCGTGTTGCGCGCTACAGCGGCAGGATCAAAATGTTCACTGTGCCGTTTACCGAGATACAGAACGAGATCAGGGACAAGTGTATCGAGGATTACTTTACCATCATTATGCGCCGCTTTATGATGGAAATTGCAGAGATCATTGCAGGACAAAACGACTGTCAGGCACTGATCACAGGCGAAAGTCTGGGACAGGTTGCCAGCCAGACTATCGGCGCGATCGCTTGCACGGACAGTGCCTGCAATATGCCTGTGTTCAGACCGCTGATCGGCATGGACAAGGAAGAAATCATTACCGTTTCGAGGAAGATCGATACCTTTGATATTTCCATTCAGCCTTATGAGGACTGCTGCACAGTCTTTACACCCAAGCACCCCAAAACCAAGCCCGCACTCAACAAGGTACTTGAGGAACAGAATAAGCTTGACTGCCGCCGGCTTGTGGAGGATGCTGTTAAAAATGTCAGGGTGACGATGATTTATTGATATGCAATATATGTGTCGATAAACAGGAGTGACGAATATGAACGCAGAAATATATTTTCCCAGAAGCGGCAATGCCTTTGCGCAGACTGCCGAAAAAAGCTTTGAGAGAACGGTCAAGAAGCTGAATGAACAGGACATCAATATTATCTATAAAACCGAGGTCGATCTTGACGAAAAGAGCATCAGGGACGCTCTCAGAGTGACGGAATCGGGCGAGGATAAGATCGGTCTGATCATGATCGCCGATGTGATTGATGAAGATGACAGCAGCAAGGCACAGGCGTTTTTTGAGAGCATTGGTGTGCTCGGCAAGGTGACGAAGATCGAGGCAAGGTGTAAGGATCCCGAAGAAGAGGCAGAAGCCGTTTCTGATGCAAAGACCGCTGCTGCCGAGCCTAAGGATAAGAAAAAGAAGAAAAGGAACAGCAAAGAGCTGATCGATATCAGCGAGGGTATCCTGACGATCGAAAAGCCGCTTGCTTATGCTTATAAAGCGGAATATAACAATAAGCTGATCGTGCTGCTGCCCAGAAGCAGTGCGCTTGATACAGATTTTAATACCGTGCTTTATACCACAGCCGTGAGTCTGGTATCGGCAAAGAAAAAGCAGTCCTTCTGGCGCAGATTTATTCCCTGTCCGGGTGATAAGCCCGCCGATGTGGTCAGAAAGATCATTCTGCTGCTGGCTGTGTGCACCTTCCTTGTGTCGTCCTTTATGCTGGTCAATATTCTGATCATTGAGCCGGCTGTCAACGATAACCTCACAGGTGACCTGAGAGATCTGCTGGTTTCAACACCAGCCGATGAACAGATCAGTGGCAGCGGCGGCAAGGTCAGAAAGCCTACCGATGGCTCGGAGGGAACGATCTCCGACTTTTCGCAGCTTCTTGCCCAGAATCCCGATACGGTCGGCTGGATCACCGTGCCCAATACGGTGATCGACTATGTGGTTGTACAGCCGCCTGAGAGTCAGGATCCGGAGTATTATCTCCACAGGGATTTCTACGGCAATTATTCCAACTACGGAACGGTATTTCTGGATTACCGCAGCACCATGGACTCCAAAAACCTGATCCTGCACGGTCATCACATGCAGGACGGCAGAATGTTTGCAAACCTCAGCAAATATACCTTTGTGGGACTGGACTTCTATAAGACGGCTCCGGCATTTACGTTCAATACTATCTATGAAAAGGCGGAGTGGAAGATCATTTCCATCTTCAAGACCAATACGCTGAATTCTCAGGGCAAGTTCTTCAACTATCTCAGACCCGATTTCAACAGCGATTATGATTATCTCAACTTTATCTATCAGCTCAGGGTGCGTTCTGTGATCGACTGCCCTGTAGATTTCAACGAGAACGATACGATCGTGACCCTTTCGACCTGCTCCTATGAGTTTGACGACTTCCGTCTGGTAGTGGTTGCCAGAAAGGTACGTGACGGTGAAAGCCCCGAGGTCGATGTATCCAAGGCGAAATATAACCCTGCACCGCTGTATCCCGATGTATGGTACAACTATTACGGCGGTACGCGTCCCAATGTGACCAGCTTCCAGGAGGCACTTAACAGCGGTGAGATCGATTGGTATGTCGGTTCGGAAGCATTTGACCAGAGCGATGATGAGGAGCTTCAGAAGCTGCTCTTAGAGGGTAAGGCAAATGCTGTCAAGATGCTCAATGAATACGTTTCCAAGCGTACCTACGATGAACAGGAGCAGGCACAGATCGATGCGATCATCGGGAAGTATACCGAGCTGTTTAATAATGCCAAGGACGCTTCTGAGGTCAACCAGCTGTATGATCAGGCGATAGATGCCGTGAACAATATCAAGACAACCGCTCAGCTGGAATCGGAAGCACAGGAGAGCAGCCGTCTTGCAGAAGAAAGCAGGCTCAGAGAAGAAAGCAAAGCAGCCGAAACCAGCCGCCGCGACCTTGAAGCCTACAGGCAGTCGGCTATCACGGCTATCAATAATTCCATCGCGGGTAATGTTTACCGCAGAACACAGGCGGATATGGTGGAGAGTATTCTTGAAACCTATACCAACCTTATCAATCAGTCTGACAAGACACTGCGTATTGACGAGCTGAAACGAGAAGCCATCGCTTCGCTTGCAAAGGTCAAGACCGATGACGAGCTGAAAGCCGAGGAATCCAGTGCTGCCGAGGCATCAAGACAGGCGGAGGAATCGCGCCGTGCAGAGGAATCGCGTCAGGCAGAGGAATCGCGCCGTGCAGAGGAATCGCGTCAGGCAGAGGAATCCCGACAGGCAGAGGAGTCGCGTCAGGCGGAGGAATCCCGACAGGCAGAAGCTTCTGCGGCTCTTGCCAAAAAGAAGCAGGCGGCTGTAAAAACACTGAAAGATCATGTAGACCCTGCTGATTATTCGTCAGAGGTTCAGTCGGAGATAGAAGCTCTTATCAAGGATTATACCCGTGTGATCAACAGTGCATCTTCTGAGGACGATGTTGACAGACTGCTCGGTGAGGGTCTTGCTGAGATCGATAATGTGATCGCAGAAAGCTCGGTGGACGAATCCTCAGACGAAAACGATGACGGAGAGTAATATAGCTATGGATTATGAGATCATCTTCTATCATTCCGGGAGCACATCTGTTCTCGAACAGCTTCTGCATAAGGAGCTGTCACCCTCAGGCATGAAGGCTGCGGCTTCTGCGGCAGCCTTCACACCCAAAAAGCTTGTTCTGCTGCTGTCGGCGTCGCTCTCACGGTGTGATGTTGTATTCATTATAGGCGGGCTTGACGGCGGCAAGGCCTCAACCGATACGATCCTGTCGGCTGTATTGTCTGCCGGTGAAGGCGGCATCAGCTCGGACAAGCTGATCGATGAAAGCGGCGCAGAAGCCTATATTCTCAGAGCCGCAAAGCAGAAGATCATTGTACTTCCCGATGACAGTGAGGTTGTTAACGAGATGCTCCAATCGAGGATCAAGGACGAGCTAAAGCGGGATTATGCGCTCTCCGGCAACAACTCAGCCGTTTCCCGTCCCGATGTAGAAGCGATTGCACAGGAGCTTGACAAGGAATTGTCCAAGACCAGCAGAGTGCGGGTGACATTTGAAAATGAGTATGCCAAAAAAGAAGCCCGGAGTCTGAAAAAGCTGCTCATTCCGACGGTGATGTTTGCCGTCGCCGGTGTTGTGTTGGCCTGCCTTGCCGTTGTAGCTTTCTTTACAGCATAATAATAGCAAGCGACAAAAGTATTCTTACTCAGAGTGATGCCCGAAGGGGTGTGGGGGCGACCGGAAAGCCCCCACAGTCAGCTTATGATTTATCCGGGTATAAAAAATAATGTCGTTTACTATATGTTCATAAAAACCGCCTGTCCGTGCTATGAGCCGGACAGGCGGTTGATTTTTGGCTATAAAATTCGGAACAATGCGGAACAGAACCGTTGCTTTTTGCGATGCACAGCAGCGTCAGATGACGGTTACTCTTTCATAGACATACTTGTCGCAGTAGTCGCCGGAAGCACCTGTAAAGTCGTCCTCGGAATAATAGTTGCTGCGCATGATCGCAGAACCATCGTCAGCGATCTCATACTCAATAACGGTGGTGGGACCGTTTTCGCGGTCGACGTAGGTAGTAAGGGTATTGTTGGTGTATTCATACCGGAACTCATTTGCCTTGTTGCCAGTGCCTGCATCAATATATCCTGTGCCGTTCTTTTCAAATACCAGTGTCATTTTTGTGAGCATACCGCTTGCAATAGCGGATTTATCAGTCGTATATTGAAAATTACCGCTTTCATAGGTATCAATTCTGTCAAATAGCCATCTTCCCGTAGGATTGAACTGTACCGCAGAGCACCCGCTGAGCGAAACAGCCATGAGCAGTATCGTCCCCGTCAATATGCCGCAAATCAGCTTTTTCATGCTAATAACCTCCCGTGCTGTTTTTTCTTTCTATTCTATCTCTTTTTGCACAAAAAATCAACCCCGAGTGCAGGAACACGGAAATCAATTTTGCAGGGCAGTTTCCCTGGGGGAAACCCTTTGTTTGAAAACAAAGGGTTCTCCCCCGGACCCCTTTCCTAAAAAAACGGACTTTTTGCCCATATATGATACAGCTAATAGAGCAAAAATGAGTCTATATACCGTGGTTTTTTAAAAGTTGATTCCCGTGCTCTATGCGGAGGAAAAATTGGTATAAAATAATTCCGAGAATATGCTGATAATTCAAATAGTAGACAAAAGCACCCTTTGTGCTCCCAACGCTTGATATCAACAGACCACTGTTGTTTCCGGCGCGGCATAGCACCAATCTTTCGATTTAAGAGCGATAGCCTGGTCGGATAAAAGCATAGGGCAGATGAAGCTATCCGACTTGTATAGCAGAGGGAACTCCCCTTTGGTGCTGAGCGAAAACGCGAAATAGGGTGCGCAGGCTCTGCGCGAAAATAATTACTTGTGATATCTCCTTCAATGGAGTATAATAAATGCGGAATCGTAATGATCAGACGTTGACCCCAAAGAAAAAACACAGCGGTCGAATACCGACTGATGACCTGAAAAGGAGTGACCCTATGAAAAATTTCAGCTTGCTGTATCCGCAGAATGAAGAATCTGTGTCAGTTCCCCTCAGTGAAGAAGCTGTGAATGATCTCTCCGTGGAATATATCTGCGAAAAACTCAGCGGAGATACCTATGACCGCAACATTATCAGAAATATTATGATCAGAATCGAGAGTAATCCGGCGGTGATTCGCTACCGCCGGGATGTGTTTGACGATATCTATCACTATCCTGATCTGCGCGAGCGTATCAAGGAGCTTCTTGATGAGCTGGCTTACCTCAAGGAGCTTGAAAAATCCGTTAAGGACGCTACCGCTGCACCGATTTGGCAGCTCATCAACCGCCTTCAGGAGCTGGATATTTACGTCAACTGTATTGCGGGTATCAATGAATCCCTCACCGAGCACGACATCCATTCCGAGGGACTGATACAGCTCAGGGAATATGTCAGTTCGGTTTTTAATGAAAGCGGTTTTGAATATCTCAGGGAGGATGTCAAGGGACTTGTGAGCGAGATCGGTCAGATCAAAAGCGTGTCGGTGGGTGTCAATCTGGACAGCCGACTGTGTCCTGTAGAGGTGGGAATCGTGTCGCTCAACGATAAGCCCTTTACAAAAGCGGGTCTTATTGACCGTTTTCTGGATTTTGCCAATAAAAAAGACAGTATCAACGGCGGAGAGGGCTTCAGCGGTATCACTAAAATACATACTGTCGGCAAGGTGAGCGGTGATGACCCGTTAATGTCCAACCTGAGCCGTGTTGTGCAGGAGATGCTCGGTTCTACCGTCAAGCAGCTCAAAAACAAGCTTTCAAAATATGCCAATGTGAGCTGCTACAGCCTGACAAAGCTGATTCCGGAGTTTATTTTCTACATTCGCTGGGCAGACTATCTGGAGAAGGTAGCCGCCCTTGGAATTCCGCTTTGCAAGCCCGAAATTACCGATACAGCCAACCGTGAGTTTCATGCAAAAGACCTTTATAACTTCAAGCTTGCTGTTCAGCGCGTAGAAAAAAAGGATTTCGAGATCGTATGCAACGATATAGAGTTTGACGCTTCAAAGCGCATTTATATCATGACAGGACCGAACCGCGGCGGCAAAACAACGCTCACGCAGGCGGTGGGACTTGCCTTTCTGTTTGCACAGTGCGGTTTGTATGTACCTGCCGGGAGCGCGGTATTAAGTCCCGCAGACTGTATTTATACCCATTTCCCCGCTGATGAAAACAAAACTGTCAACCTTGGCAGACTTGGCGAGGAATCTAAACGCATGAGCCGCATCTTTGAGGAAGCAACGGACAAAAGCCTGCTGCTGTTTAATGAATCTCTTGCAACTACCTCCTTTGCCGAGGGCTTGTATATCGCCAAAGACGTAGTGAAGGCACTGCGCTATCTGGGTGCAAGAACGATTTTCAATACCCACATGCATGAGCTTGCGATGATGCTTGATGACGTCAATTCCAATGTCAGGGGTGACAGTATGGTCGTGAGTATGATCACGGGTATCCATGACGGCAAACGCTCCTACAAGATCTTTCTTGCGCCGCCGGAGGGCGTCAGCTACGCGCAGGACATTGCCCTCAAATACGGTGTGACCTTCGACCAGCTTACCAAAAACAAAACCGCCAGTGATGGCTGAGGCGGAGTGCCTCCGCTGTCGATTTCGCGGTCAACGTAAAAAGCGGTATCAGCTTTATTGCCGCGCCATTAGCAATAAAGCCGCTTCGTTTGTTGTCTTTTACGCGAAAAAAGCACCCCTTGTGCTCCCAACGCTTATAATCAACAGACCACTGTTGTCAGTGGCGCGGCATAGCACCAATCTCCCGTACTCAGAGCGATAGCCCGGTTGTATAGAATCGTAGGGCGGATTATGCTGTCCGACTTGTATAGCAGAGGGTACTTCCCTATGGTGCTGAGCGAAAACGCGAAATAGGGTGCAGCGCCGTTGCGCTGCCGGGGTTGCAAAAAGCGGGGAGATGTATTATAATAGGGGTATCACATTAAGAAAGGATGCATGAAGCATGGCACAGATCACAAAGGACACGATTATCGGAGATATTCTTGAGATTGATGAAACAACCGTACCGATTTTTCTCTCTATCGGTATGCACTGCCTTGGCTGCCCCGCATCAAGAGGGGAAACCGTAGAACAGGCTTGTGCGGTTCACGGTGTAGACGCTGATGAGCTCGTAGCTAAAATCAATGAGCATATCAAAGACAAATAATGGATCATGCTGCCGCCTTGTCCCCCGCAGCTGCGGGACAGGGCGGCATATATCAAAGCGGGTGATGCAAAAATGAGCGACAATTTTACGCTTGACGGCAGGCTTACATTGTGCGCGCACTATGTGCGTCAGGGAAGCAGGCTTGCAGATGTGGGCACCGACCACGCTTATCTTCCTGTATGGCTTGCCCTGAACGGCAGAATCCGCTCTGCTGTTGCCTGTGACATCAGACAAGGTCCGCTCGATAATGCAAGGGCGAATATTGCCCGCTGCGGAGTGGAAGGAATCGTCAGTGCTGTGTTATCAGACGGTCTTGACGCGATCAGTCCCGACCTTGCCGAGGATATTGTAATAGCAGGTATGGGCGGTGAACTGATCGCAAAAATCATACAGAAACCGCAGTGGCTTCGTGACGGCAGCCGCAGGCTGATCTTACAGCCTATGACCCGCGCAGAAACACTGCGTTTGTTTTTATGTGAAAACGGATTCTGCATTGATGAAGAAAAAGCGTGTACGTCGGGGAAAAAATACTATTCTGTGATGCTGTGTCATTATGACGGCATTATACGCGAGTGTACAGACCTGTTTGCCTATGCAGGACGATTGACGGACGATACCTCCCATGAAGCGCACTGTTACCTTGCCATCGTCAGAAATAAGCTTGCCAAAAAGCTCCTGTCATACCGTGACGATATGACGGGCTATGAAAAATTATCGGCGGTGATAACGGCAATCGACAGCCTGATCAGCCGCCCGGAGGGAACAAAAACATGACAACGGCTTCACAAATCTACGACTTTATCAACAGCTTTGCACCGTTTGATACAGCTATGAGCTTCGATAATGTCGGTATTCTGGTGGGCAGCGGACAGACCGCTTCCAATAGAGTGCTCGTCGCGCTTGATGCCGATGCCGGTGTCATAGAGGAGGCGGCTTCTCTGGGTGCCGGAATAGTGGTGACCCACCACCCCGTTATTTTTCGCGCCATAAAGTCACTGCCGGGTGACAGTATTCCGTTTTTGGCGGTGAAGAACAATATTACCATCATCTCGGCTCATACCAACCTCGATATCGCGCAAGTCGGTGTGAATGCGTCCCTTGCCGAAGCAGCGGGAATTACTGCCGATCAGGTTTTTGAACAGGAATGCGCTATTTTCGGCCATCTTGACAAGCCGGCAGACAGTGATGACTATGCCCGTCAGCTTTGTTCCCGTCTGAATCTCAGCGGAATGCGCTATACGCGAGGGAGCGGTATTGTGAAAAATGCTGCTGTTGCCTGCGGCGCGGGGGGCGACAATGTATTCCTTGCCGCTGATCTGGGCGCAGATGCGATCATAACGGGTGAGATCAAGCACCACGAAATTGTTTATGCCAACGACCACGGCATTGCTGTGTTTGACCTCGGACATTTCGGCTCTGAAAACCTGATCGTTCACAAGCTTGCCGGAATGCTTTCCGGGCAGTTTCCGGATACGATTTTTACGGAGTCCTGTTCTTTTTCGGATAAACTGCACTATATCAGCGGAGATTAACAAAGCAAATTCTGCTCACAGAAAATCGGGGCAGAGCCCCAATATGAGGAGGTGATTTGATGGCACTGGACGGTGCATTTTTAAGACATATTAAAAAAGAATTGCTGAATGAACTCAGGGACAGCAAGGTGGATAAGATCTATCAGCCCACTAAAGATACGCTGGTGCTTGCAATGCGGTCGTTTGAGGGCAGCCGCAGGCTGCTGCT
This sequence comes from uncultured Ruminococcus sp., assembly GCA_902773325.1. Taxonomy (GTDB): domain Bacteria; phylum Bacillota; class Clostridia; order Oscillospirales; family Acutalibacteraceae; genus UBA1213. Next base: position 17,491 of record CACYDW010000074.1, on the reverse strand, counting down.
TTCGGCGCGGGCGAACAGTCCGCGTATCAACATCACGGAGCAGACATACGAAAACCCGAAAACACCGCCGATGCTTTGTATGCTGCTGCGAAAACGGCTTTCGGGTGCGCGTCTGCGGGATATACGGCAGCCGGGACTGGAGCGTGTCCTGCTGCTCGATTTTGAGGGTACCAACGAACTCGGCGACAGCGTTATGCTGACACTGGCGGTTGAAATTATGGGTCAATACAGCAATATTATTCTGATCGGCGATGGCGGTACGATCATAGATGCAGTGAAGCGCGTTGACCCGTCTATGTCCTCTCAGCGGCTGATTCTTCCGGGGCTTGCGTATGAGCCGCCGCCGTCACAGAATAAGCTGTGTCTGCTGGACTGTGATGCTGACGATGTGATCGCGCGTATTGCAGGTATGAGCCGACCGCAGCCGCTTGCAAAGGCATTGCTCGGTACGCTGCAGGGCATCTCCCCCATTATATGCCGTGAATGGGAGCACCTGACGGGCAGGGGCAGAGATCTGCTGACAACCGAACTCGATGAGGAACTGACCTCACGTCTGCGGTTTTTCCTGAAACGTACGATGACAGCCGTCAGGGATTGTTCGGGCAAGCCCTATATGATCATCGACCAAAGCAAAAAACCGATAGACTTTACATTTGAGGATATTCAGCAATACGGCTCGGGACGTTCTCAGGGGGACTGCAATTCCTTTTCGGAGCTGCTTGACAGATATTATGCCCGCCGTGATGCTGTTGAAACCATTCGCAGAAAATCAGACGATCTCAATAAGCTTCTCAACAATACTGCGGCAAGACTGATCAAAAAAATATACCTCCAGAAAGACGAGCTGAAAGCCTGTGCCGACCGCGAACATTTCAGGATCTGCGGTGATCTGATTCAGGCGAATCTATACCGTATACAAAAGGGTGCAGGCGAATGTACGGTTGAGAATTTCTATGATGAAAATATGGCGCCGATCACGATCAGGCTTGACCCCGCGCTGTCGCCTGCTGCCAATTCGCAGCGGTATTACAAGAGCTATCAGAAGGCTAAGACTGCCGAACAGGTTCTCAGAGTACAGCTTGAAAAGGCAGAACAGGAGCTGGATTATGTTTCATCGGTGCTGGACAGCCTTTCAAGGGCACAGAGCGAACGCGAACTGGACGAGATCCGCGCCGAGCTTACCGAACAGGGCTATCTCAGAGCCAGGGGCAGAAAGCAGAAGGGCGAAAAGCCGCTGCCGCCGCTGGAGTATCATGCGGGCGGGTTTACGATCCTCGTCGGGCGCAACAATAAACAGAATGATGTCCTAACCTTGAAAACTGCCGATAAAAATGACCTCTGGTTTCATGCCAAGGATATTCCCGGTTCTCATACCGTTATTGTCACGGAGGGCAGAGAGCCTGACGAGGATACGATTCTTTTTGCCGCATCGCTTGCCGCTGCTCACAGCAAAGCCTGTGAAGCGGGCAAAGTACCTGTGGATTACACCAAAATACGCTATGTCAGCAAGCCGCAGGGCGCAAAACCCGGCATGGTGATCTATGTCAATCAGAAAACGCTCTTCGTTGCGCCTTACCGCACGGAGCAATAAAATAAGCGATATGTCTTGTCCGTTACGGGCTGACATATCGCTTTATTTGTTGATGGAGGGGTTTTCGGTTCTGCCGAGGAGGTAATCGATCGAAACGTTGAAATAATCCGCAATGGCGATCAAAGCTGCATAATCTGCCTGATGTGCTTCGGTTTCGTAGCGGCTGATGGTATTCTGGTTCATGTTCAGATCCATAGAAAGCTTTACCTGAGAAACACCCTTCGACTTTCTTAGCTCTTTTAGTCTGAAAATTTTCAATCACCTCTTGACAAAATTATACCAAAACGGTATAATCAAAATATACCAAATCGGGATATTTTCGGTATTTGCAAAAATTCTGATTCAAAAACTGCGGTGCAATGAAAATTATACTGCAAAATCAGAATATTATTTTCTATGAATAAGGAGTGTGGATTCATGTCGAAATCTGTTAGTATTCCCATAACCCCAAACTTTAATATTCAGGAGGTTTTTGAACGAACAAGGCAGATGCTTACAGCACAGGGCTATGATGTAAGCGGATCTGTAAACGGTGCGACTTCTGCAACAATGACCATCTATTTTCCGGATTCTGTTTCAGAACCGGAATTTATCATACACATCCTAAACACAAGCGATATGCTGCGGCTGAAAGGCTGTGGTGTATCGCTTGTGTGTTTTTGCCTGCATTCTGGTTTGTGAATTCGTGATTAAACGATCGTATCTGCGGAAAACTATGATCGGGAGGTGATTTTTTGAAAAAATTTTTCAGGTCACTCAGCGTATTCACGGCGGCAGTATCGGCGGCACTGTTTGTATTATGTGCCGTTACGGCATATCTTACTCCGTCAGAGCTGCGTGTAGAAGCATATAACAGCGATCTCATCAACGGCAGCTTTCCGCTTTCCGTAAAATATGATGAGGCGCAGTCTGCTGCGGCAGAACCCGGCGGATACAGCGCATCCAAAGCCTCCATTATGCTCTTTGACGCTGTTCCGGTTAAGGAAGTGGATATTACCGTATCGGACAGGATGTATGTTGACGTGTCGGGAAAGCCGTTCGGTATCAGGATCTATACCGATGGACTGGTCGTATCTTCGGTGACACCCGTCACGACCGGCAGCGGCGAAAAATGTCCGGCGGCTGACGCGGGTATTTCTCAGGGGGACGTGATTCTTACGGCAGACGGCAAAGCACTGACCACCAATGAACAGCTTCTTGCAGCCGTCAGAGAAAGCGGCGGCAGTCCTCTTGCCATTACGGCACGGGGCAGTACGGGAGGCTATACCGCCTCTGTCAGGCCAGTGTTCGACAGCAGCGCAGGCGAATATAAGATCGGTCTTATGGTAAAGGATAGCTGCGCCGGTATCGGTACAATGACCTTTGTGGATTCCCGCAGCGGTGTTTTTGCGGGATTGGGTCACGGTATCTGCGACAGTATGAGCGGCAGTATCATGCCGCTGGAAAACGGCGATATTGTCAGCGCAGAGATCACCTCTGTCAGAAAAAGCGTCTGCGGCAGTCCCGGTTCTCTCTGCGGCAGCTTTACGAGCAGCAGTCCGCTCGGAGCGATCCGGCTCAACAGTGACAAGGGTGTTTACGGCTGTATGGATTTCTCACAGCTTCCCGCATACAGTACCCTGCAGAAGATTCCGGTCGCCTATAAGCAGGAGGTCGTCAGGGGCAAGGCGCAGATTCTTGCCGCAATCGAGGGCACTGCACCGGAGCTTTTTGATGTGGAGATCGAGGATATCAGCTATAACAATGCCAACACAGCCAAAAACATGATCATCCGTATTACCGACAAGCGTCTGCTTGAACTGACCGGCGGAATCGTGCAGGGCATGAGTGGAAGTCCGATCATTCAGAACGGTATGCTGGCAGGTGCGGTAACGCATGTGTTTGTGAATGACCCGACACGAGGCTATGCAGTTTTTTCCGAAAATATGATCAAGGAATCAGAATCATTTTAAGACGTATTTTGCGGTGACAGCACCCCTGTGAAAGCTCTGTATTCTGACAGTGCGTTTGTGCAGAATCCGACAAATCGGCGTGAAAAGCACAGACAGAATTCGACATTTTTCTCCCAGAAGTTACAAAAAATAAGGCTGCTAAGACCTGTAATTCGTGAAAATCACAGCTTAATTACACAAAACAGGATTGCGCCTATAGCCTAAATTTGTATGATTGCAGCAAATTTAAAAACTACCTTTTTCGCTCTTGATAAAATTACCAATTTATGGTAGTATTAACTCATCACAAAAAACTTATGGGGGAGATAACAATGAAAAACACTTTTAAAATCCTTATCGCAGAGGACTCAGTCGAATTCCTTGGTGATAACACCGGCGTCTTTGAGGACAACGGCTTTGAAGCAAGCTTTTGCGACAAAGACGGTTCAAAGGTTCTGGAGTGTATCAAAACCTTTCAGCCGGATGTTGTGCTCATGGATATGTTTATGAGCAGTATAGACGCTGTTGGCATTATGAGAGCTGTCAAAAAGACCTCAGACAGCACCAAGCCGCTGTTTGTGATTCTGTCGAGCTTCGACAGCCCCATGCTCGAGCGGGAAGCGCTCAGTGCCGGTGCGGTATATTACGCGATCAAGCCTTTCAGAATCAACGACCTTGTTGAAAGGATCTCTGAGCTGATCACCTGCTGCTCGGAAGAAAAAACCAAGATCTATTCTATGGACAAGGAGCTTGAAATCACCATCACCGATATCCTGCACCAGATCGGTGTTCCTGCGCATATCAAGGGCTACCACTATCTCCGGGATTCGATTATCCTGTCTGTCAAGCAGCCGGAGATCATCAATGCCGTAACGAAGGAGCTTTATCCCTCTGTTGCAAAAAAATATGACACGACCTCCTCCCGTGTGGAACGCGCCATCCGCCATGCCATTGAAGTGGCATGGGACAGAGGTGATGTTGATATTCTCAACTCCTATTTCGGATACACCATTCACAACGGACGCGGCAAGCCTACCAACAGCGAATTTGTCGCAATGATCTCCGACCGTCTGCGTTTGCAGCGACCTGTTCTGACCTCGGCATGAGCGAACGGATTTTATCAGAAAAAATCCGGTATTATAACGTGAAACCCCCGTTTGCGGTTATCCGCTGCAAACGGGGGTTTCTTATATGTTGAAGCAGGAAGAAGCGGAGCATTTGGAAGTGCACCGCTGTGCGTTTGGCGAAGTGCCGTACCGATGCGGATTTCAGCCTGCGTAATATCTCACTGACGGATAATGGCATAGATACAGTAGTCGTAGAGTGTATCATTCTCATAGATTCCCTTGTGTACCGTACCCTCATAGACAAAACCGGCATGTTCCATAAAGGCTATGGCGCTGCGGTTGTGGCTGATCACACTGGCAGCAATCCTTACGGCATTATAGTCGTTGAATGCAATGTCGCAGATCTGACGAACCGCTTCTGATGCAATGCCCTGTCGGCGGTATGGCTTGGATATCCATACAGAGAGCTGTCCGTTGCGGGAATAGATACCGCTGCCGAGAATCACCTCTACGGCGCCGATGACCTTATTGTCCGCGACAATGGCACGGCAGATCTGTTTCTTTTCACTGTTGAGCAGACGCTGCTCCAGAAAATACTGTGCATGTGTTTCTTCAAAGGGAAAAGGATAGCTGTCGGGCAGTTCTGAAACAAGCTCCGCGTCCTTAAAAGCTTCGATGAGATCGTTCTTGTAGCTGATGCTCCATTTTTTTAGTTCAAATTGCATAAAAACACCTCCAATTTATCGTGCATATCTCTGATTTACTCCTTGATTGTTCTTGCGTCTTGTACTATTATTATTATAAATCATTCGGCTGCGGTTGTACAGCAAAATGGGTATTTTTTTTCTGTGAAATTTTACTGCGGAATACGATTCTGCTGACGGCAGACAGACTTCTTGATAAAGCTTAAGGCAGGCTTCACAGCTTGTTCATAAGAATATCATAATCCCGCAGTAATTGGATGTTATACTGTTATCAGATCAGGAGGATTCCGCAGGTGAGAAGGCTCCGGCGGTTCTTGCCGTATCAAGGAATGGAGGGAAGATCATGAAAATAAAGAAAGCAATGATCGCTGCAATGCTTTGTCTGACGCTTGTTGGCATGACGGTTTGCAGCGGCTGTGACGATCATACGGGGCAGGAGAGTGTGATCGTGTCCGCTGATGAATCTACCGCCCCGACCGTGACATTCTCGGACGAGGATAAGGATGTGAACTATAGCGAGAGCGATGCGGTCATAATCGATCTCAGCACCGGTAAGGACGGTGAGGGTGCTGCTTTTCGGGAGGGTACGCTGACGATCTCCGCAGCAGGAACATATATTCTCAGGGGTACGCTGGAAAACGGCGGTATTGTGATTCATGCGGGGGAAGAGGATACCGTCCGTCTGGTACTGGAAAATGCGGCTGTCACAAGCTGCAATGCGCCGGCACTTTATGCTTCACAGTGCGCGAAAACGATTATCCTTCTTCCCGAGGGTACGAAAAATGTGCTTTCCGACGGCAGCACCGATACTTCGGACGATGACTCCGACAGCGGCAATGCGGCGGTTTATGTTCAGAATGACCTGACGATTCTTGGTGAAGGAATGCTGACCGTCAACGGCAATTCCAAAAACGGTATTACCTCTGCGGATACGCTCCGCATTACGGGCGGCATGATCACGGTCAATGCCGTTAAACACGGGATTATGGGCAAAAACAATCTTGCCGTTCAGAATGGTAACGTGACGGTGACCTGCGGAGGGGACGGGCTTCGCTCGACCTATTCGGATATGGATGAGGAACAGGGTCATGTCTATATTGCGGATTCTGACATTGCCGTTACCTCAAAGGGCGATGGTGTGCAGGCGGAGAAGCGGCTGATCATCAGCGGCGGCACGATGACGCTCATGACAGGCGGCGGTGCTGACGCGTCAGACAGCTCCGATGATGAAAGCAGCAAGGGTGTTAAGGTGGGTAAAATGATCACTATTTCCGGCGGTGTGTTGGATATCAGTTCACTTGACGATGCCATACACAGCAACGGCGATGTTTCTTTAGCGGGTGCTGTGTTCACCATTAAAACGGCTGCCCATGGTGTTCACGCTGACGATACGATATCCTTTAAGAGCGGTACGATCACGATCGAGCAGTCCAAAGAGGGACTGGAAGGAACAGTGGTGGATATTTCGGGCGGTCTGGTGGATATTACCGCCTCCGATGACGGAATCAACGCTTCGGACGGCAGCGATACCAACCAATTCGGCGGCAAAATGCCGCCTGACGGCTTCAATCCCAATGGCGAAATGCCGCCTGACGGCTTCAATCCCAACGGCGAAATGCCGCCTGACGGCTTCAATCCCAACGGCGAAATGCCGCCTGACGGCTTCAACCCCAACGGTGAAGCACCGCAGGGCAATGGATCACCCGACGATACAGCCCCCTCAGAGGACGGCGAAGAAACAAACCGTGCGCTCATTCGCATAAGCGGCGGAACAGTCTATATTCATGCGGACGGTGACGGTATAGACGCTAACGGGGATATCATCATGACGGACGGTACGCTGATCGTGAATGGTACGACATCACAGGGCGATGGGATCCTTGACCATGACGGTTCGTTTATGGTATCCGGCGGCACAATCATTGGTGCGGGTACATCATCTATGCTGGAATTGCCTGATGACAGCTCCTCTCAGCAGATGATCGCAGTCCTCTTTGATACCATGTTCCCTGCCGATACGCTTGTATACATTACGGACAGCAAAGGCAGTGTGACTGCGGCAATGTCCCCCTGCAACAGCTTTAACTGCTTCATTGTTACCTCCGATCAGATCAAAGCAGGCGAAACCTATACGATTTATACAGGCGGTGAGGTCAGCGGTGAAAGCACCCATGGCTATTACAGTAAGGCTACCGTTTCCGGCGGTACGGTATACAGCAGCTTTACGCTTGGTTCTGACATCGTAAGCTATGTGAACGCTGACGGTCTGACCGTCTATACCGGCGGTATGGGCGGCGGAAACGGCGGCAGACCCGGCGGAAACCGCGGACAGATGCCTGCACCGCAATCCGCCTGATTATGAAAAACCGTAACGATTGTATCCGATGCAGTCGCTGCGGTTTTTTCTGACGCACGGCGGCAGCATACTTTGTACAAAAAGTAAATAAAAGTGCTGATAACAATGAAAATAATATCTTAAATGTCAAAAAATATTTCACGCTTCAAAAGTGCTTGCCTAAATCGGAACAGCGTTGTATAATAAAAATTGGTTTTATAGCTGTATTTTTACGGCTGACAATTATTCTGAAAAGAAAAATTCGGGAGGAGTATTAAAATGGAAAAGGCAGAGCTTCTGTATGAGGGTAAGGCAAAAAAGGTATATGCAATGTCTGACCCGGACTATTGCATGGTAGAGTATAAGGACGATGCAACCGCGTTTAACGGACTGAAGAAGGGTACGATCACCGGCAAGGGTGTAGTGAACAACAGAATGTCCAACTTTATGTTCAGGCTTCTGGAGGAGAAGGGGATCCATACCCATTTTGTGGAAGAGATCAGCGACAGGGAAACGGTCGTTAAAAAGGTCAAGATCGTTCCGCTGGAGGTTATTATCCGCAATAAGGCAGCAGGCTCTATGGCAAAACGCCTCGGTCTGGAGGAGGGCACCGAACTGAAAACAACCGTTCTGGAATTCTCCTACAAGGATGACGCACTCGGCGATCCCCTGATCAACAGCTATCATGCAGTTGCAATCGGCGCGGCAACATGGGAGGATATCGACACCATCAGCAAGATGGCTCTGGAGATCAACAAGAATATGGTAGAGTTCTTCAAGAGCGTTGGCGTAGAGCTGATCGACTTTAAGCTGGAGTTCGGTAAGACATCAGACGGCGAGATCGTTCTTGCCGATGAAATTTCACCCGATACCTGCCGCTTCTGGGATATCAATACCCATGAAAAGCTCGACAAGGATCGTTTCAGAAGAGATCTTGGCGGCGTAGAGGAAGCGTATGCAGAAATGATGAAGAGAATCGGTCTTGGTCAGTAATTCGTTCTGCCGATCTCTCAAGAAGCAAAAGGCTATCGTCGGTATGAGAACCGGCAGGACTGGTTCTCTGCCGCGGACTGCATTTTATGGATGGTGAATTTCTTGAATATTGATTCACAGAGTTACTTTTCGGAAGAGCTGCATGAGGAGTGCGGTGTGTTCGGAATCTATGGAGATGATGCGATATCTCCTGCGTATGCGTGCTATAACGGACTTCTTGCACTCCAGCACAGAGGTCAGGAAAGCTGCGGCATTTCTGTCAATGACAGGGGTGTCATAGATAGTTATAAGAATATGGGGCTTGTCAGTGAGGTGTTCAATAAGGATATCCTCAATCGGCTCAAGGGTCAGATGGCAATTGCCCATGTAAGGTATTCAACAGCAGGCGGCAGTGTGCGTGAAAACTCACAGCCGCTTGTTATGCGTTATATTAAGGGTGCACTGGCGATCGCTCATAACGGCAATCTGACCAATGCGTATGAGATCCGGCGGGAGCTGGAGCACAGGGGCGCGATCTTCCAGACAACGATTGACTCCGAAGCGATCGCTTACCTTGTTGCCAGAGAACGTATCAATGCCGATACCGTAGAAGAGGCTGTTGCCAGAACCATGAACCAGATCGAGGGTGCTTATTCCCTGCTGGTCATGAGCCCTCAGAAGCTGATCGCCGCCCGTGACCCTCACGGGTTCAGACCGCTTTGTATGGGCAAGATCGGCAATTCGGTTGTATTTGCGTCAGAGAGCTGTGCGCTTGCCGCCTGCGGTGCAGAATTTGTGCGCGACATTGAGCCGGGCGAGATCGTGGTGGTCGATGAGACCGGTATCAATTCCATTAAGGATAACTGCCCGAAAAACAAGAAAAAGTCACTCTGCGTGTTTGAATATATTTATTTTGCCCGTACCGATTCCGAGATCGACGGGATCAGTGTTTATGAATCCCGCAAGGAGGCGGGCAGAATTCTTGCAAGAGAATACCCGGTTGATGCCGATATCGTGATCGGTGTGCCCGAATCCGGCATAGATGCCGCCATCGGCTATAGTGAGGAGTCGGGAATCCCCTATGAGAAGGGCATTGTCAAAAACGGCTATATCGGCAGAACCTTTATCAAGCCTACTCAGGCGGAAAGAGCCAACAGCGTCAAGCTCAAGCTGAATCCGCTTACTTCTGTGCTGAAGGGCAAGAGAGTGGTTGTGATCGATGATTCTATCGTAAGGGGGACGACCTGCGACAGGATCGTCAAGATGCTCCGCAGTGCCGGCGCTACGGAGGTTCATCTCAGAATCAGTTCGCCGCCGTTTATATGGCCATGCTATTACGGAACCGATATCCCCTCACGCGGAGAGCTGATCGCCGTAAAGCATACAATTGAGGAGATCTGTGAGCTGACAGGCGCGGATACCCTCGGCTTTCTGCCGCCGGAGAAGCTCTCCGAAATGCTTTTCAACAAGACGGACGGCTTCTGTGATGCCTGCTTCTCAGGCAGATATCCGACCGCTGTTCCTAAGAAAACACTTGAGGGCAAGGAGCGCGGCGGTGTGGACTACGATCAGAAAATTACGAAAAAATGCTGATATAGTAGGCGACAAAAATATTCTTACTTAGAGTGATGTCCGAAGGGGTGTGGGGCGACCGGAAGGCCCCCACAGTCAGTCTATTATTTATGAAAGTATAAAAAATAATGTTGTTTACTATAAATTCCGTCTGCGAACGGCTGTATTACAAATAAGGAGTTGAAAATATGAGCAGAGATACCTATGAGTCGCCGCTGTCGTCAAGATATGCGGATCAGGAAATGAAATACCTGTTTTCTCCCGATATGAAGTTCAGAACATGGAGAAAGCTCTGGATCGCTCTGGCAGAGTCCGAAAAAGAGCTTGGACTCGACATCACGCAGGAGCAGATCGATGAGCTGAAGGCACATGCCGATGATATCAACTATGAGGCTGCCGAGGAACGTGAAAAGCTTGTCCGCCATGACGTGATGTCACACGTCTATGCCTACGGCTTGCAGTGTCCCGAGGCGGCAGGCATCATTCACCTCGGCGCAACATCATGCTATGTAGGTGATAACACCGACATTATCATCATGACAGAGGCATTGAAGATCGTGGAAAAGAAGCTTGTCAGCGTGATACGCTATCTGACGGCCTTTGCGGAATGCTACAGAAATCTTCCGACTCTTGCCTTTACGCATTTCCAGCCCGCGCAGCCTACCACTGTCGGAAAGAGAGCGACCCTGTGGATTCAGGATCTTCTGATGGACTTGGAGGACGTTCGTTATCAGCTTTCTAAAGCGAAGCTGCTCGGTTCAAAGGGTACGACCGGAACACAGGCAAGCTTTCTGGAGCTGTTTGACGGCGACCACGAGAAGGTCAAGGAACTTGACCGCAAGATCGCAGAGAAGATGGGGTATCAGAGCTGCTTTGCAGTATCGGGTCAGACCTATTCCAGAAAGCTCGATAGTCAGATCCTCAACGTGCTTGCCGGCATTGCCCAGAGCGCATCAAAGTTTTCTAACGATATCCGTCTGCTCCAGCACCTCAAAGAGGTGGAGGAGCCGTTCGAGAAGAACCAGATCGGTTCATCGGCAATGGCATACAAGAGGAATCCCATGCGCTGTGAGCGTATCGCCTCTCTTTCACGCTATGTGATGGCAGATGTGCTCAATCCCTATATCACTGCCGCTACACAGTGGTTTGAGCGTACACTGGATGACTCCGCCAACAAGCGTCTGAGTATTCCCGAGGGCTTCCTGGCTGTTGACGCGATCCTGAACCTTTATAACAACGTCAGCAGCGGTCTTGTGGTGTATGAGAAGGTCATCGCACAGCATCTGAAAAAGGAACTGCCCTTTATGGCAACAGAAAATATCATGATGGACGCTGTCAAGAAGGGCGCCAATCGTCAGGAGCTTCACGAGAAGATCAGAAAACATTCCATGGCGGCATCTGCCGTGATCAAGCGTGACGGCGGAGAGAATGACCTGCTTGAAAGAATTGCCGGAGACCCCGCCTTCGGTGTGACACTTGAGGAGCTGGAAAAGCTTCTGGAGCCTGAAAAATATGTGGGCAGAGCACCGCAGCAGACCGAGGACTTCATCAATGAGGTCGTGATCCCTGCGCTTGCACCTTATGACGGTATGATAACAGAATCTACAGAAATCAACGTTTGACCGCAGATTACTGCTATACTATTCTATTCAGAAGGAGAGTTATTAAAATGATCAGAACAAATGTATTCAATCCTAGCAAGACCCGCAAGGTTGTTAACCAGCTTGGCTGTTTTTCCGTTGTAGAGTATGAGAAGGATATTTCCGTATCCCCCTCATCGGCTCAGGTCGCCTACTTTATGGGTGAGATGGGCGTCAGAAAAAGACAGGTCATCGCGAACCTCAATAATTCCGGCGTCATTCTTCAGGCAGGTGCTATGCAGATCATCAGCGGCAATGTTCAGGTTGCTACAAATGTACAGGGCGCAGGCGACCTGTTCAAGAAAATGATCGGCGGCAAGGTAACAGGCGAGAGCGCTATCAAGCCGCGCTACTATGGCGTTGGTCAGGTTATTTTAGAGCCTACATACAAATATATTCTTCTTGAGGATCTTGCCAACTGGAACGGTGCTGTTACCATCGAGGACGGTCTGTTCCTTGCCTGTGCAGATACCGTACAGATGAAGGTTACCGCAAGAGCGAATGTTTCTTCTGCCGTATTGGGCGGAGAGGGTCTTTTCAACAATACCCTTTTCGGTCAGGGTGTTGCTGTTCTTGAAAGCCCTGTTCCGCAGGACGAGCTGCTGATCTTTGACCTCGAGAACGATACACTTAAAATTGACGGCAATATGGCGATCGCATGGTCACAGTCACTCAGCTTCACGGTTGAACGCACCACCCAGACACTGGTTGGTTCAGCAGCATCAGGCGAGGGACTCGTGAATGTATACCGCGGTACCGGCAGAGTGCTTGTTGCACCGATCGGCTGATAAAAACACATGATCATAAAAAATCCCTCAGGAAAGAAGGTTTACGACAGATGGTAAAAGCGATAGTAGGCGCCAATTGGGGCGATGAAGGCAAGGGCAAGATCACAGACGTGCTGGCACAGGAATCGGATATGGTCATCCGTTTTCAGGGCGGCAGCAATGCCGGACATACGATCATCAATCATTACGGCAAATTTGCGCTGCATCAGCTCCCGTCAGGTGTCTTTTTTGACCATATCACCAATATTATCGGCAACGGTGTGGCACTCAGCGTAGAAAATTTTACAAAGGAAATCCAATCGCTGATTGACAGAGGTGTGCCTGCGCCGCATATACTTGTATCAGACAGAGCACAGATCGTTATGCCGTATCATATTCTTTTTGACTGCTATGAAGAAGAAAGACTCGGCAAACAGAGCTTTGGCTCTACCAAATCGGGTATTGCACCGTTCTATTCCGATAAGTTTTCAAAAATCGGTTTTCAGGTCAACGAGCTGTATGACGATGTTGATGCACTGAAAGAGAAGATTGCAAGGATCCTTGCTGTCAAGAACGCTGTTATTACCAATGTTTATCATAAAGAAGAAATCAATGCCGATGAAATGTTCAATAAGCTGATGGAATATAAAGAAGCACTCGCTCCTTATGTTGCCAATACCTTTGACATTGTTCACGATGCAGCAGTAAGCGGTAAAAAGATCCTGCTCGAGGGTCAGCTCGGTTCTCTGAAGGATACGGATTTCGGTATCTATCCGATGGTAACCTCCTCCAATACCATTGCCGGTTACGGTGCAGTAGGTGCGGGCGGTATTCCTCCGTATGAGATCAAGGACATCATTACCGTTGTGAAGGCATATTCCAGTTCTGTAGGCGCAGGTGAGTTTGTCAGCGAGATTTTCGGCGATGAGGCAGAGGAGCTTCGCAGGAGAGGCGGCGACGGCGGCGAATATGGCGCAACAACCGGCAGACCCAGAAGAATGGGCTGGCTTGATCTGGTTGCTACCCGCTACGGCTGTAGAGTACAGGGTGCTACGCAGGTTGCTTTTACCGTTCTGGATGCACTCGGATATCTTGATGAAATTCCGGTCTGCGTGGCTTATGAGCTCGACGGCGAAAGAATTGATTACTTCCCGTCCACAACAAAGCTCAAGAGAGCAAAACCGATTTTAGAGGTACTCCCCGGCTGGAAGTGCGATATCAGAGGAATCAGGAGCTACGATGAGCTTCCTGAAAATTGCCGCAGATATATTGAATTTGCAGAAAAGGCAGTGGGTGTTCCGTTTACCATGATTTCAAACGGTCCTAAGCGTGAAGACATTATCTACAGATAAGGCGGTATTGTTATGTGTGGTATTGTAGGCTATATCGGCGTCGAGCAGGCAGGGCCGTTTTTGCTCGATAGTCTTGAAAAACTTGAATACAGAGGTTATGACAGCTCCGGTGTGTGTCTGAATACGGGAAGTGAGCTTGTTGTCAAGAAAGCAAAGGGTAAACTGGAGGTTCTCAAACAGATGACAGACTCCGGAAAAAGCCTGAATGGTACAGTAGGTATAGGACATACCAGATGGGCGACCCACGGTGAGCCTTCCGATGTCAATGCACACCCGCACCTCAGCGAATCCGGACGTTTTGCCGTTGTTCATAACGGTATTATAGAAAATTATCAGGAGCTGAAGGATTATCTTACTTCCAAGGGAATCGTATTTCGTTCCGAAACCGATACCGAGGTGATCGCACAGCTCATTGAATACTATTACAAGGGCGATATGATCGATACCATTATCAGGGTGCTGGGCAAGCTTGACGGTTCCTATGCACTCGGTGTCATTACGATTGAAAGCCCCGATGAGATCATTGCCGTTCGCAAGGAAAGTCCGCTGATTATCGGTCTGGGCAATAACGAAAACTATATTGCTTCTGATGTTACGGCAATTCTTTCAAAAACAAAGAAGATCTGTCGTCTTGAGAATAACGAGATCGCGATTCTTAAAAAAGACAGTGTGCGCATTGTGAATCTTGACAGGGAGGAAATACACAAGGAAGCTGAAATCGTGAGCTGGGACATCAGTTCTGCACAAAAGGGCGGATACGAGCACTTCATGTTTAAGGAAATTATGGAACAGCCAAAGGCAATCAGTGAAACGATTACTCCCCGTATCAAAAACGGCAGAGTCGTTCTTGACGAGATCAGTTTATCCGATGATGATATCAAAAAGTTCAATAAGATCAATGTCCTCGCCTGTGGCTCAGCCTATCATGTGGGTGTAGTGGCGAAGTATATCTTTGAAAAGATGCTCCGTATTCCCGTGGAAGCGGATCTTGCTTCCGAGTTCCGTTACCGCGACCCGATCGTCAATGATAAAACGCTTACCATTGTGATCAGCCAGTCGGGAGAAACCGCTGACACCAAGGAGGCAATGAAGGAGGCGCGCAGAAGAGGCTCTCATATCATCTCTATTGTCAACGTAGTGGGCAGTGCGATTGCCGTTGAATCCAACGATGTGATCTATACATGGGCAGGTCCCGAAATCGCCGTCGCAACTACCAAGGCATACAGCACGCAGCTCTCCGTGATTTATCTGATTGCGCTCTATTTCGGCGAAAAGCTGGGGAGAATTCCCGCAGCCGAATATAAGGCACTTGTGAATGAGCTGGAGCAGCTTCCCCGCAAGATCACGCAGGTACTGGAGTGTAAGGAACGGGTACAGTATCTTGCCTCCAAGTATTTCAACAGTAAGGATATTTTCTTTATCGGCAGAAATATTGACTATGCACTTTCCCTTGAAGGCTCTTTGAAGCTCAAGGAAATTTCCTATATTCACAGTGAAGCGTATGCGGCAGGCGAACTGAAGCACGGCACCATTTCTCTGATCGAGGACGGAACACCCGTTATTGCTCTTGCGACCCATGAGGAATTGATTCCGAAAATGGTCAGCAATATTGAGGAAGTCAATACCCGCGGTGCACAGGTGATCTGTATTGCCTGTGACGATCATCCCGAGCTTAAAAAACTCGGTGAAACGATCTTTATCCCGAAGGTATGCGATATGCTGCTGCCGTCATTGGCGGTCATTCCGCTCCAGTTGTTTGCTTATTATATTGCTTCCCTGAAGGGCTGCGATATTGATAAGCCCCGCAATCTTGCAAAATCCGTTACGGTTGAATAAAATCTTTGACAGAAGGCTGCTGCGGCAGAATCGGTGGGTAATGCCGCAGCACCTGAAAAGGGTGAAATTATGGAAATCAAAAATGAGGCAATATTGGTTATGGATTTCGGCGGACAGTATAGTCAGCTTATTGCCAGACGTGTGCGCGAATGTAATGTTTACTGTGAGCTGAAGCCCTATAAAATAACGGCAGAAGAAATCAAAAAAGCAGGCTACAGAGGTATTATTTTCACCGGCGGTCCCAACAGCACCTACGATGAAAATGCACCGAAATGCGATCCCGCTGTTTTTGAGCTGGGAATACCTGTACTCGGAATCTGCTACGGTGCACAACTCATGGCACAGACCCTCGGCGGCAAGGTGAGCAGCAGCGAGGTCAAGGAATATGGCAAAACCATGGTAGAATTCAATACTTCATCGCTTCTGTTTCATGCCTCTCAGGAGAAAAATGTCTGCTGGATGAGCCATACCGACTATATTGCAGAGGTACCCCACGGTTTTAAGATTACTGCTATTTCAGACGATTGTCCTGTGGCGGCAATGGAAAATATCAAGAAGAACCTCTTTGCAATGCAGTTTCACCCTGAAGTTACGCATACCGCAGAGGGTATGCTTTATCTGCGAAACTTCCTGTATAATGCCTGCGGCTGTACCGCAGACTGGCAGATGAGCTCCTTTGTAAAGGATACCATACAGTACCTGAAAGAAAAAATCGGAGATAAAAAGGTGCTTTGTGCACTTTCCGGCGGTGTAGACTCCTCCGTTGCCGCATTGCTCGTTCATAAGGCAGTCGGAAAACAGCTTACATGTATCTTTGTTGACCACGGACTGCTCCGTAAGGACGAGGGAGATCAGGTTGAAACGATTTTCAGAAAGCAGTTTGATATGAATCTCATCCGCGTCAACGCGCAGGAGCGGTTCCTTTCAAAGTTAGAGGGGGTTACCGACCCCGAAAGGAAGCGTAAGATCATCGGCGAAGAGTTTATCCGCGTATTTGAAGAGGAATCAGCAAAGCTTGGCAAGATGGATTACCTGTGTCAAGGTACGATCTATCCTGATGTTGTAGAAAGCGGTGTCGGTGAATCGGCCGTTATCAAGAGCCATCACAATGTCGGCGGACTTCCTGAGGATGTTGGCTTTGAGGGTATTATTGAACCGCTGCGCGACCTCTTTAAGGACGAGGTACGCAAAGCCGGACTGGAGCTTGGTATTCCGGAGTTTTTAGTATGGCGTCAGCCGTTCCCGGGACCGGGGCTTGCCATCAGAATTATGGGAGATATCACCGAAGAAAAGCTGGATGTCCTGAAAGAAGCAGATGCCATCATGCGGGAAGAGTTTGCTGCCAACGGGCTTGACAAAAGCGTGAGCCAGTATTTTGCTGTACTGACGGGTATCAAGAGCGTCGGTGTAATGGGTGACGGCAGAACCTACGACAATACGATTGCCCTTCGTGCCGTTACTACCGGTGACTTTATGACCGCCGATTGGGCAAGAGTACCTTATGATGTTCTGGAGAAAATTTCCAATAGAATCATCAATGAGGTCAGGAATGTCAACCGTGTTGTATATGACATTACCTCTAAGCCCCCGGCTACCATCGAGTGGGAATAAACAAAAAATGACGGGAAGCCGCTTATAATGCGGTTTCCCGTTTTTTACGTCTACATTTTGTCTACAAGAAATGATTATTGATCATGATGGTAATATATATCTATTTCTTCATG
>CACYDW010000073.1 GCA_902773325.1 uncultured Ruminococcus sp. | reverse complement strand
TCAAGGCTTAATAATGGCTGCGGAATAGGGATTCGAACCCCAACAAACAGAGTCAGAGTCTGTCGTGCTACCGTTACACAATTCCGCAATATCAAGTTTTTTAGCACCTCTCGGCGACAGTTGTTATTATACTACCATCGAATAGAAATGTCAAGAGTTTTTTTGAATTTTTTATTATTATTTTTTGCTGTCTGTTTCATAAGCTGTATATCACTGTTTTTGTTATTAAGATGAATTCATTTTTTAGGAATTGTTGATTTTTTGTTGACTTTTTGCAAAAAAAGATTGTAATCCTTGAATGATTATGTTATACTATGTATAGTTTTCTAAACATGAAAGGGTGTTAGCAATGGAAGATAAAAAAGATATTATGGAAGAAGTAACCGAAGAAGCGGCAGCATCTGAAAAAGCAGAAGCAGCTGATACCGCTGATGCTGCTGAAGTGCCTGCCGCAGAAGTCACAGAAGAACCGACAGCAGAAGCAGAAGAAGATGCCGCCGGTGCAGATGCCGAACCGGAAGAGGATATTTCTGCTATTGAAAGCGAAGTTAATTCTCGTGGCAGATTTGGATTTGCTTCAAAAATCATTCAAAAAATCAGAGAAAAGACAGTGGGCAGTGACGATGAGAAGGCAGAGGAGTCTGCTTCTGAAGAAGCTGCTGAGGAATCGGCAGAACAGATAGAAGTTGAAACCGTCGAGATTGCAGAAGATGATGCGGAAAAAGCATCAGGAGCAGCAGATGATGCAACCAACGCTGAGCTTACGGATGATGCGCTGGTTGCAGAGTATGAAGAAGAATACAGAAAATCACAGCTTAAGAAAAAAGCAATCATCGGAGCTGCAGGAGCGGCGACTGTTGGTATAGCGGCGGCTGTTACTATTGCTGCATTAAAGAAAAAGAAGAAATAATACTCATGTTCTTTGAAAAGGTTTATTCTGAACCTGACGAATAGCTTTATGGCGGTACGGATTGCGATTCGTGCCGCCTTTTTAGGTTTTGGGTGAATAATGCCGAAATATTATTGACATTAACTGCGGAAAAACTTATAATATAACTTGTGGAAATCGGACTGAACCATATTCAGGCGGATTACTGAACAATTTGAAATATCATGAAGGCAGGTTTTAAAAATGATAAGCGATGCAATCAAAAAAGGTTCTCAGACAGCCCCTCAGCGTTCACTGCTCCATGCGCTGGGCATGACGGATGAAGAGCTTGAAAAACCAATGATCGGTATTGTAAGCTCCTATAATGAGATCGTTCCGGGACACATGAATATTGACAAGATCGTCAATGCGGTAAAGACAGGTGTAGCACTTGCCGGCGGCAATCCGATCGTATTTCCCGCAATCGCTGTGTGTGACGGTATTGCCATGGGACACAAGGGCATGAAATATTCACTCGTTACACGTGATCTGATCGCAGACTCTACCGAAGCAATGGCAATTGCACACGCTTTTGATGCACTTGTAATGGTGCCTAACTGTGACAAAAACGTTCCCGGACTGCTGATGGCTGCGGCAAGATTGAATATTCCTACCATATTTGTAAGCGGCGGCCCGATGCTGGCAGGCAGGGTAGGCGGCTGCAAAACCAGCCTTTCCAGTATGTTTGAAGCGGTTGGCTCTTATAATTCCGGTAAGATCACCGATGAAGAGCTTAATGAATATGAGAATAAGGTTTGTCCCTCCTGCGGTTCCTGTTCGGGTATGTATACCGCAAACTCTATGAACTGCCTGACCGAGGTACTCGGTATGGCACTCAAGGGCAACGGTACGATCCCCGCTGTATATTCAGAGAGGCTCCAGCTTGCCAAGCGTGCGGGCATGAAGATCATGGAGCTTCTTGAAAAGGATATCAGGCCCCGCGATATCATGACCGAGGCAGCATTCCGCAATGCGCTGACCATGGATATGGCTCTGGGCTGCAGCACCAACAGTATGCTGCATCTTCCTGCTATTGCACATGAATGCGGCATTGAGCTGAACCTTGATATCGCCAATGAGATCAGCTCCCATACACCGAACCTCTGTCATCTTGCACCCGCAGGCAGAACCTATATGGAGGATCTGAACGAAGCAGGCGGCATCTATGCCGTAATGAACGAGATCGACAAGCTTGGACTACTCACCACTGATATTATCACTGCTACAGGCAAGACGGTTGCCGAAAACATCAAGGGCTGTGTCAACAAGAATCCCGAGGTTATTCGCACACCCGAAACCGCATACAGTAAAACAGGCGGTATCGCTGTACTGCGCGGCAATCTCGCTCCTGATTCCTGTGTCGTCAAGCGTTCTGCCGTAGCACCCGAAATGCTGAAGCATTCCGGTCCCGCAAAGGTATATGACAGTGAAGAGGAAGCTATGGACGCTATCAACAGCGGTAAGATCAATGACGGTGATGTGGTTGTCATCCGCTATGAAGGACCGAAGGGCGGTCCCGGTATGCGTGAAATGCTCAATCCGACCTCTGCTATTATGGGCAGAGGACAGGGCAGTACCGTAGCCTTGATCACAGACGGTCGTTTCTCAGGTGCAACAAGGGGTGCATCTATCGGCCATGTTTCTCCCGAAGCTGCCGTAGGCGGACCGATTGCCCTGATCAAAGACGGCGATATCATTGATATCGATATCAATGCCAACACCATCAATGTACGTCTTTCCGATGAGGAAATGGAAGAAAGACGCAAGGCATGGACTCCCAGAGAACCTAAAATCAATACCGGCTATCTCGCAAGATATGCTTCCCTTGTAACCTCGGGCAACAGAGGTGCAATTCTCGAAGTGAAAAAATGATTGATAGCGTATAATCCTGCAAGAGCAGGGAAAAAGCAATATCATACAAAATGCAGGGCAGGATTTATCCCGCTCTGCATAATGTTTGGTGAATGTTAAACAGTCAGTGTGACGGTTCGTGCCAGTGATGGACAGAAGCAAGAAGAATCGGAGGAAGGAAAATGCGCGAGGCACAATGGAAGGACTACGAATTGATCGATTGTTCGGACGGTGAACGTCTTGAACGCTGGGGAGATATTGTGCTGATTCGTCCCGATCCCCAGATTATATGGAATACAAAGCATAAGCATCCGCTGTGGAAAGATGCCCACGCGCGCTATCAGCGCAGCTCCAGCGGCGGTGGTGCGTGGCAGTATTATAAAAAGATGCCGCAGCAGTGGAAGATTACGTATAATGACTTGACTTTCGGTATCAAGCCGATGGGCTTCAAGCATACGGGTGTATTCCCCGAACAGGCGGTCAACTGGGACTTTGCTGATCAGATGATACGGCAGGCGGGCAGACCTGTCAAGGTGCTCAATATGTTTGCTTATACAGGCTGTGCTACATTAGCGTGTCTGAATGCGGGAGCATCCGTGACACACGTTGATGCGTCTAAGGGTATGGTGCAGTGGGCAAAGGAAAATGCTGCCCTGAGTAAGCTTTCCGATAAACCGGTTCGCTGGCTGGTTGATGACTGCGTCAAATTTGTACAGCGTGAACAGCGCCGGGGCAACAAATATGACGGCATTATCATGGATCCGCCTTCCTATGGCAGAGGTCCGGGCGGCGAGGTATGGAAGCTTGAAGAACAGCTTTATTCTCTGGTAGAATTGTGTCTGCCGATCCTGTCGGACGATGCCCTGTTTTTTATCCTCAATTCCTACACAACGGGATTGTCACCGTCTGTTATGGAATACCTGCTCGGTGTCATGATCAGGTCGCGCTTTGGCGGCAGTGTAGCAAGCTCGGAAATAGGGCTTCCTGTTACACAGAGCGGACTTACGCTGCCTTGCGGCAGTACGGCGATATGGACGGGCAAGAGATAATAACGGAGAGTGAGCATGGAAGAATTTATTAAGGTAAATGATGTTTTTTACCAATATGAAAGCTTTGACGAAGAAACCGATGCGGGTTATGCACTCTGCGGAGTGAATATGACGATCGGCAGGGGCGAGTTTGTAGCGATTGTCGGACACAACGGCTCTGGAAAGTCGACTCTTGCCAAGCACTTTAATTCGATTTATCTGCCGTCGGCGGGAGAAATCTTCGTTGACGGTATGGATACCGCCGATGATGACTGTCTGTTTGATATTCGCAAAAAAGTCGGACTGGTACTGCAAAATCCCGATAACCAGATCGTGGCGGGTATTGTAGAGGAGGACGTAGCATTTGGCTGTGAAAATCTCGGTGTGCCTCCCAAGGAGATCAGACAGCGTGTTGATGAAGCACTCAGGGCGGTAGATATGTATGATTACCGCCGTCACTCACCCGATAAGCTCTCCGGCGGACAGAAGCAGCGTGTTGCGATTGCGGGTATTATTGCCATGGAGCCCGAATGTATCGTTCTTGATGAGCCTACAGCGATGCTCGACCCGAAGGGCAGAGATGAAGTCATTGATACCATCACCAGACTCAACCGTGAACGCGGTATTACCATTATACTGATCACGCACTATATGGAGGAAGCCGTACTTGCCGACAGGGTCATCGTCATGGATTCGGGCAAGGTACTTACAGAAGGAATGCCCCCCGAAGTGTTTTCACAGGTAGAGCTGCTCAAGCGCCATCGCCTTGATGTTCCGCAGGCAACCGAACTGAACCATAAGCTGAGAAGCTGCGGCTATGAACTGCCGGAATGTGTGCTGAATGCAGAGGATTGCGCGCAGGCATTATATGAACTGATAAAAGGTATGTCGTTATAAGAGCCTGATGTGTGCTTGCAGCGGGAATTATACGAAACAGGGACGAGGTGCTGAAATGTCCGTAATAAAGGCAGAGGGAATCAAACTTGTATATGGTGCAGGAACATCGTTTGAGAAAACGGCACTTGACGATGTCAGCTTTGAGATTGAAAAAGGCGAATTTATCGGTATTATCGGACATACCGGTTCCGGAAAGTCTACGCTTGTGCAGCTTCTCAACGGTCTGCTCAAGCCGACAGCGGGTAGGATCTTTCTCAACGGAAAGGATATATGGCAGGAGCCTAAGAAGATTCGCGAGGTCAGATTTAAGGTCGGAATAGTCTTTCAGTACCCGGAATACCAGCTTTTTGAAGAAACCGTGTATAAAGATATTGCATTCGGTCCTAAGAATATGGGACTCAGCGAAGAAGAAATCGATGAAAAGGTGAGAGCGGCGGCGGCATTTACGGGAGTACGGGAGGAATGGCTGCAAAAATCTCCGTTTGACTTATCCGGCGGCGAAAAGCGCCGAGCCGCTATTGCGGGTGTGATCGCTATGGATCCCGATGTGCTGATACTCGATGAGCCGACAGCGGGACTTGACCCTCTCGGCAGAGATGCACTGCTCGCTCAGATACAGAACTATCACGCTGTCAGAAAAAACACGGTTTTGCTGGTTTCTCACAGTATGGAGGATATAGCCCGTATTGCCGACAGGATTCTCGTGATGAATCACGGAAAAAAAGCGATGCTGGATACCGCCGCAAATGTTTTTTCACGCGGCAGGGAATTGGAGGAGCTGGGGCTTCGTGTGCCTCAGATCACCAAGATCATGATGCTGCTGAAAGAAAAGGGCATCAGCGTCAACGAGAATATTCTTACAACGGAACAGGCATTCAATGAAATCATCAATTATCTCGGCGGTTCATCACGTATATAACAGTATGGAACGGATTATAGCAGGACTGCTGTTTTTGAGGAGGAAGAAACGCATCTATGGGAAGAAATATAACGCTCGGACAGTATATGCCGGGACGTTCGGTCATACACAGACTTGACGCACGGTCAAAGATTCTTCTGCTGATTGCATACATGGTTTTTATATTTATGGCGCAGAATTTTTATGCGCTGTTTCTGATGACGTTAGCCTCCTTGCTGGTTGTGCTGGCTACCAGAATCAGCTTGAATATGTATCTCAAAAGTCTGCGTGTCATTCTGGTTGTGGTATTGATTACAGCATTATTCAATTTGTTTTATGGCAATGGCAAGGTTTTGTTTGAATGGTGGATTTTTAAAATTACCGAGGGCGGTCTGAATAACGCTGTCTTTGTGGCGGTAAGAATAGCGGCTCTTGTCCTCATCAGCTCTGTACTGACCTATACGACATCGCCAAGCGACCTCACGGACGCATTGGAGCGGCTGCTGAAACCGCTCACACTTTTCAAGGTCAAGGTGCATGAGCTGGCGATGATGATGACAATTGCACTCCGGTTTATTCCCGTTCTTCTGGAAGAAACCGACAAAATCATGAATGCACAAAAGGCGAGAGGAGCAGACATGGAAAGCGGAAACGTTTTCAAGCGGGTGAAGGCACTGATTCCGGTGCTGATACCGCTGTTTGTATCGTCATTCAGACGTGCCAACGACCTTGCTATGGCAATGGAATGCCGTTGCTATAACGGCGGCAAGGGCAGAACGCGTATGAAGGTTCTGCGCTTTACACGAACGGATCTTTTCGGACTGATTGTTTCTTTGGTTATTTTTGCGGGTGTGATACTTTGCAATATGTATCTGCCGCAGCTTGTCAGATAGGGACGTGCTATGAGAAATATACTTGTAACCATGATGTATGACGGCAAGGGCTTTCACGGCTGGCAGGTACAGCGGAATGCTGTTACTGTGCAGGAGGTCTTTCAGAACGCCTTATATCAGATTCTTGGCGAAAAAACCGATATCAAGGGCTGCAGCAGAACGGATTCCGGTGTTCACGCCAATATGTATTGCGTGAGCTTTCATACGGAACACCGTATTCCCTGCGGGCGTCTGCCCGCTGCGCTGAACGGATGGCTTCCGAAAAGCGTTTCCGTGCTTTCGGCAAGGGAGGTGGACGATGACTTTCATGCCCGATATTCCTGCCTTGGCAAGGAATACATCTATAAGATATGGAATGCGCCGTCACGCAATCCCTTTTTAGATGGTTATGCACTGCACTATTGGTACAAGCTTGATGAGGAACGAATGAACCGTGCTGCCCGCTATTTTCTCGGTACACATGATTTCACTTCGTTCTGTACGCTTGACCGCAGCAGGGAAAAGGGCGATTTTCAGCGGACTGTCAGACAGCTTTCCATAACACACAGCGGTGATCTTGTAACGGTGAAAATAGAAGCAGACGGTTTTCTTTATAATATGGTGCGAATTATTGTAGGTACGCTGTTAGAGGTTTCTCAGGGCAGAATAGAACCCGATGAGATTCCTGCAATTATAGATGCGCTTGACCGTTCCCGAGCCGGTGCAACTGCTCCGCCGGAGGGTCTTTATCTGAACAGGGTATGCTATCGTTTTTCAGAAGATCAAGGAACAAAATAAGACACTGTGAGGAAATGATCTGAACGATCCGGCTTGTCCATCTTATTTCCCCATAGTGCCTACGAAAGGAGCAGCCTATGAAAAAGAGAAAAGGACGTTATCAGAATAGCGAAAAAAAGACGACCGGCAGAGCTTATATGAGTTATGAAGATGTTCCATTGAAGGACTACGGCTATAACGACCCTGCGCCGGAGCATCTGACGAAAAAATTCTTCAAAGGCTTTTTTATCGTTATTGTGGCGGTGCTTGCCGTGTTGATCGTTACCAATATTGACAGGTTTACCCCAGAAAACATCTCCCATTGGATCGAATACGACCTGTTGGGAAAATCTGAGGGTGACGGTTATCCGACCGAAATTACTGGCACGACCATATCCTCCGGTAATTTCGGTATCATGAACGGTGTACCGGTGTATTGCAGTGATTCCTCCATTGTGGTGCTCAATTCCAATGCGGGAAATTATCAGGAAAGCCGCCATGCGTTTGCCAATCCGATATTAAAGACGAATTCGGCTTATTCGATCGTATATAATGTCAACGCAACAGGCTTTTCTATTCTGAACCGCGACAGTATTGTATATACATCGACCGCTTCCAATAAAATTTTTTCTGCCGATGTAGCACCAAACGGTGTTTATGCTATTCTGACCCACAGTGATGACTATCTTTCAAAGCTGACGGTTTACAGAAACGATAATCTGGAACGCTATACCTATTCCTTTGTGGACTTTTATGTCAACAATGTTTCAATCAACAAAGACGGTTCCAGAGCAGTTGTGTCGGGAGTGTCTGCCAATAACGGCGGGTTGGTTTCGGCTCTCTACGTCATAGATTTTTCACAGGAAAAATTCATGCAGAAGTACGATTTTGACGATGTATATATTTACGACCTTGTTTATCTCGAAAACGGCAATGCCGTTGCTGTGGGAGATAAAGCAGCCTATTATGTCAATATTCAGGACGGCAAAAGGGAAGCGTATTCATATCGTTCTGATACACTGATCGCCTATGCGCTCAGCAGAAGCACAGGTGCTTCCATTGCTGTTTCGGAGAATCCCGACGGAAGCAGCTGCGAAGTTTTCAGTATCAATGCCAAGGGAGAAAGCACAAGCCGGTTTGATACAGGGAAGAAAGTGCTGTCCATAGATGGCTATGCAGACAAAACAGCGGTGCTGTTTGCTGATGGTATTGTTGTGTATGATACGAAGGGAAATATACTTTTCTCGGCGAATGTTCCGACGGATGCACGTAAGCTTTGTATGTCCGACCACGCAACTGTCTATGCGTTGGGTAAGAGCCGTATCTATCAGGTCATTCTGAAAAAATAACAGGTTCGGTGCACACATTTTATTGTGGAAGGCTATTTGCACAACCACCTGTTATGGTGTATTCTGATGGAATAATTTATCGAAAAAAACGCTTTTTTTCTTAAAAACCTATTGACAAAGCCGATTTACATTATTATAATAGACTATGGCATTTCAAAAATATGTTATCGTGAGCAGGTGCGGGTATGACTCTTGATCTTAAAAGGATTTTTTTAGAGGAGAACCAGTCGTTAACCGTCCATACAGATGTGCAGATCTCTGAGATGGAAATTAACCCTACCGCATTTTTCACAAAGCTCCCCTTTGCCGATATCACCGTCACCAATCGGGCAGGACTTGTGGAGCTTAAGGCGGAATGTGTATTTGAATACAGCTTTTACTGTGACAGATGTACAGCCTTATCAACAAAATCGAATGCCTGTAAGTTCAGTCATATTCTCGTTGTCGAACTGCCGCAGGACAGCGACGACGACTATATTGAAGCACCGGACTATAAGCTTGATACTGACGCTCTGCTCAGAGATGATATTCTTTTGGAGCTTCCGTCAAAGTTCCTTTGTAAGAAGTCCTGTAAGGGCTTGTGTCCAAAGTGCGGAAAAAATCTTAATGAGGGTTTGTGCGGCTGTAGCCGGCGAGAAACAGACCCCCGTCTGGCAGTGCTCCAGCAGCTTTTGTCAGATTGATTTTTGCTGCGGGGTTGAAACCCGTGCCGATACTTTAATTTTGAGGAGGTAATTACAATGGCAGTACCCAAAAGAAAAACTTCAAAAGCAAGAAAGAACACAAGACGTTCAGCAGTTTGGAAGCTTCAGGCTCCCGCTATCTCAAGATGCCCCAACTGCGGCGAATATAAGCTCGCTCACAGAGTATGCAAGAACTGCGGTGTTTATAACGGCAGAGAAGTAATTGCACAAGAGGCTTGATTCAGAGCTTCTGTATTTTCGATGAAAATGAGAAGGAGCAATCCTTCTCTTTTTTATTGCTTGCTGTTGTAATTGAATTATATCAACGGAGAGAGGAGGCAATAATCATGTCAAGACCAGTAATTGCTATTGTTGGCAGACCAAATGTAGGAAAATCGACCCTTTTCAATAAGCTTGTAGGCGAGAGGATTGCGATCGTAAACGATACCCCCGGCGTGACCCGTGACAGGATTTTCGGAGAATGTGAGTGGTGCGGAAGAAAGCTTTCTTTGATCGATACGGGCGGTATTGAGCCGTATTCGGAGGATATTATTCTCAGTCAGATGCGAAGGCAGGCGATGCTTGCAATTGAAGCAGCTGATGTAATTGTGCTGGTGACCGATCTAACGAGCGGTGTAGTTGCAACAGATCATGAGGTTGCAGCTATGCTCCAGAAGAGCGGCAGACCGGTTGTGCTCTGTGTCAATAAGTGTGACCGTGTAGGCGAACCGGATCCGGCATTCTATGAGTTCTATAACCTCGGACTTGGCGACCCTATTCAGGTATCCTCCGTGCATGGACACGGTACAGGTGACCTGCTTGATGCAGTGTGTGCTTATCTGCCCGAAAAGGGTGAGGGAGAGGACGAGGGTGAGATCATCAGTGTTGCCATTATAGGCAGACCAAACGCAGGAAAGTCCTCGCTTGTCAATAAAATTACCGGAGAAAACCGCTGTATTGTATCGGATATAGCCGGTACGACCAGAGATAGTATTGATACGGTTGTCCGGAACAGCTATGGAACCTTTAAGCTGACCGATACCGCTGGAATCAGGCGCAGCAGCAGGATTGAAGATGATATTGAAAAATACAGCATTATCCGCGCCAAAATGGCTATTGAAAGAAGTGACGTATGTCTGGTGATGATAGATGCTACTGTAGGCTTTGCCGAGCAGGATTCCAAAATTGCAGGACTTGCTCATGAATCCGGCAAGGCGTGTATCATCGTTGTCAATAAATGGGACGCTGTCGAGAAAAACGACAGAACCATGAACGAATTCAGAAAGAAGCTCGAAAATGACTTTTCGTTCATGTCTTATGCACCGATGATCTTTATATCCGCTAAAACAGGACAGAGAATCGACCGCCTGTTTGAACTGATCCGGACGGTTGTTAATTCTGCGTCTATGAGAATTTCAACGGGAATGCTCAATGACCTGCTTGCTGATGCTGTTGCAAGGGTACAGCCGCCCACAGATAAGGGTCGCCGTCTGAAAATACTATATATGACACAGGCTTCTGTCAAGCCGCCCACATTTGTCTGCTTTGTCAATTCCGAAGAGCTGTTTCATTTTTCATACCAGAGATATCTTGAGAACCGTATCAGAGAGACCTTTGGTATGCAGGGAACGCCGATTCGTTTCATCATCAGGGAACGAGGAGATAAAAAGTAAGGAGCGTATAATATGCAGGAGATTATCAATTTCTTTTCTCAGTTCTGGCTGCAGTGCATTATCGCAGCGGTAATAGCTTATTTGATCAGCAGTGTCAATACCTCCATCATTGTAACAAGAATTGTTATGCACAAGGATATCCGCACGATGGGAAGCGGCAACGCAGGCTTTACGAATGTATTGAGAAGCGTGGGAAAGGTTCCTGCCATCATTACCTTTGTAGGGGACTTCTTAAAGGGTGTGATCTCGGTTTCTGGGGCTTATCTGCTGATGATGGGTGTTACAGGTGATAAGGCAGATCTCTACCGCAGCTACCTTGCATTTTTTGCAGGACTGTTTTGTGTGGTCGGACATTCCTTCCCGATATATTATAAATTCAAAGGCGGAAAGGGTGTTGTCACCACCGCATCGGTGATGCTGATGACAGACTGGCGTATTCTGGTTCTGGAACTTGCAATTTTCTTTATTTGCTTTGTGCTCACAAAAACGATCTCCAAATGCTCTATTACCAATGCTGTTTGTTATCCGCTGACGGTTCTCGGATTAAAACTCCTCGATTACTATCATATCTGCGATGTCATTTCACCGCTGAAAAACCCGACTGTGCCATACATTGTTTTCACAACAGCGGTTGGTCTTGTTACAGGTGTATTGATCATTATAAGGCATAAGGATAATATCAAGCGTATTCTTAACGGTACAGAAAAGAAAATAACCGACAAGAAAAAGTAATACACTCCGACCCGAAGAGATTTTTTTCGGGTCGGTTTTTTTGTCGCTCTTTTTATGCTTTTGCATATAATGGATACTGTATGGAAAGTATGCAGCTGCCAAAAATGCCGGCTTTGTATAAAGTGATCGAATACGGTGAATACTCTATTCAGTAAAATACAGCCGTTCAGAAAACAGTGAAGCATACAGCAAAATGGATTCATGTGATGCAGCACATCGGACATAAAATCCCTCAAAATAAACTTGTAGTTGCCGGAAAAATATGTTATAGTATATTCAGCAAAATAAAGGTTAAAAAACCAAACTACGTGGAAATCGGGGGATTTTTATGAACTTTTTTCTGGACTTTATTGTAATTGCAGTGATCGCACTTTTTGTTGCAACAGGCTTCAAAAAGGGATTTATTTATTCCATTGTCAATCTGCTGGGAACGGCTATATCCGTAGTGGTGTCGTCTGTTGCCGGTTCTATGCTTGCTCTGCCGATCTACAACAGTGTAGTGCAGAAGTCTATAATTGATGGAGTTGACGGAATCGTCCGCTCCTTGCCTGAAGAAACAACGGCTCTGCAAACCGCTAACGAAGTAATGGAACAGTCCTCTACGTTTATCAATAATATCTTCACTTTTTCAGGTGTAACATCGGATAGTCTTTCTAACGAGATCATGTCGACCAATCTCTCTGTACCTGACCTTGTGGAAACATTGGTCAGACCTTATGCTGTACGAATGATATCTACCATACTTACAATACTTCTTTTTGTTGTACTTACCATTATTGTAAAGCTGATAGCTGATGCGCTCACTAAAACGATCGAGTTTGTCAAGCTGGGCACAGTTAACAGAATTCTGGGCATTGTATTTGGTGTTGCAGAATCGGCACTGGTAATAATGGTAATCACTCTGATGATTTATTTTGTGATGATGTATTTACCGAGTGGCATGTGCAATGACTTGCATAACGGAATAAATCAGACGTATCTGTACCGCTATATCTATCAATACAGTATGCCTGACCAGATCATTACGCAGCTCACTCTGGGGTAATCGGCTTGATGAAAGGAGTCGGTACGATTGACAGATGTAAAGACGTACATGAAACAAAATGTTACTGTACCCAATTTACTGTCTTTGCTGCGAATCATGATCATAGCTCCCATGGTGTATTATTATCTGTATGAACAATATGCGCTTGCAGGGTTGATGCTGGTTATTTCTGCGCTGAGTGATATGTTTGACGGTATCATTGCCCGAAAATTCAATCAGATTACCCGGCTTGGCAAAATTTTGGATCCTGTCGCAGATAAGCTGACATTGATTGCGGTAATTATTTGTATGGAAATCATGTATCCCTACATTCTGTTGTTTGTTTTAATTATGTCTGTCAAAGAGGTGCTGATGCTTTGCGGAGGTGCTGTACTGATCAAAATGAAAATCAAGCCGCCTGCCGCAAAGTGGTATGGCAAAGCTGCGACAGCCGTATTTTACGTTTCTGTAACGTTGATCGTACTGCTGCGGGCGGTGTGGAATATCAGAAACGTGGCATTGACCGCTATTCTGATTGCTGCCACATGCTTTTTTATGGTATTTGCGCTTCTGAACTATGCAATATTGTTTTTTCACCTGATCAAGGATCATAAGACCGCACCTGCCGCAGAGTCGATGGTTCAGCCGGAAAACTGAGAGATGCGTGTATCGAAAATAATCGAAAATAATTCGCATTAAAATCCAAAAAAAGTATTGACAAAATAAAAAACATGTGGTATTATAACAAAGTCGCAGGCAGATAGCCGAGAACTGAACGGAGAGGTATCGAAGCGGTCATAACGAGGCGGTCTTGAAAACCGTTTGTCCGAAAGGACACATGG
>CACYDW010000072.1 GCA_902773325.1 uncultured Ruminococcus sp. | reverse complement strand
TTTTTGTAGTTCTGTGCGGTTTCTTTTTGTCTATAGCGGTCAAGGAAAAAGTGCAGTCGGACTATCATATAAGATGAGGGTTTCGGGAGTTTTTGTATGTGGTTGTTTACGGCTGTTTTCAATACGGCTATGTTCGCTAAGGGAAAAGTATCATAATCATTATTTCGGAAATGGAGCAAAAACGGAGCAAGCAAGAGAAAAAGCAGCCTCAGAGTTAATCTGAAGCTGCTTTTTTTGCGTGGTAAAATTCCCAATAGGGTAAGGTAAGAACAACATTTTGTAATCGGATTTTATTGTATATCATACAGATAGATTTGTCAAGAAAAAAACTGAATACAGAATCCATGTTTTAAAAATGTTTTAAAAGGACACCTGCTGTCACACAAACAGCAGGTGTCCTTTGCCTGTTTCATATAAAGAGAAAACTAAAGAGAAATCGGGCGAAACAATAGTCCGTCAGGATTCGGAAAAACGTTTCCGGAAGCTGAACGGAGCCGGTTTTGTATTTTTTGTTACAATATTGTAACATTCGACCTTTTGAGGTCGAATTGCTGCGTTTTTAAGTGAATATATAGAAGTATATTTCAGCTTTTATCAAAAAGTCGGTCATACTTGTTCAGCCGGTCACCGTCAAACACACTTGCTGAATCGGTCACTGACCGCGAAGGAGGAAAAAATGCCGCGTCCAAGAAAAGAGAATCTTGATTATTTTCCTTTTGACGTGGATTTTTTCTCGGATAAGAAGATCAAACGAGTTCGTGCAAAATTCGGAACCAACGGCATTGTTGTCTATCTGTATCTGCTTTGTGAAATTTACCACAACGGGTACTGCATAGAATACGATGACGACCTGATTCTGGATATTTCAGACGAGTTTAATCTCTCCGAAAACGCAACAATGCAGATCATGAACTACTTGTTCAGCCGGTCACTGCTCAGAAGCATACCTGCCGGATCGGTCAAGATCATCACTGCGGAATCCGTACAGCGAAGATATCAGGAGGCAAAAAAGGTATCCATTAAAAAGATGAATGGAGCTTTTTCCCGCGATATCATCGTAGATGAAAGGATCTGGCTCCTGCAGGCGGAGGAAACCGAATCCTTTATCAAGGTGCGTCCTGCCGGAGGTTTTTCCGGAGAAAACGAGCGTTATTCCGGAAAAAACGAGAGTAGATCCGAGAAAAAACACACAAAGGAAAGTAAAGAAAAGGAAAGCAAAGTAAAAGAAAATAAAGAAAAGGAAAGTAAAGAAGTGTGTGCGCAGGAGATTCCGTGTCTGGACGGGAGCTTTGACGTAGACGAGAGCTTCCTTTCGGAGCTGACACACACCTTCCCTGAACTGGACGTTGAAAAGTCACTGAATGCACTCAGGATATTTCTGCTTTCCAATCCGGAAAAACAGAGAGATCACGGCAGCGTCAGGGGACAGATCCTATGGTGGCTTTCAGGCGATGAGGAGCGGGGAAAATACCGCCGGAACAAGCCTGTCAGCGGAAACGACGGCGCATACGATCTCGAGCTTTTTGAAAAGATGAGTGTTCTTGATGAGGAGTGGTAAGGAGTGGCAGGGGGTGCATACAGGAACACCGTTCGCTCATCAGTTTTTGCTGAATTCGGTCAATACAAGGTCGGGGTTGTGTTCGGTTGCCCAGTTGATGTTCCATTCGCTGGAGAACAGCAGGAGGTGCTTGCCTTTGAGATCCTGTATTCTTTTTGTGTCGGAGGTGAGGTTGAGCTTTTTGGGGTCGATGGAATCATCGTCGATCCAGCGTATCAGCTCATAGGGCATACCTTCAAGGATAATATCTACATTATATTCGTTTTTCAGGCGGTATTCGAGCACCTCAAACTGAAGAACGCCCACAACGCCCACAATGACCTCTTCCATGCCGCCGCCTAAATTCTGGAATATCTGAATCGCGCCCTCCTGTGCGATCTGGGAGATTCCTTTGACAAACTGCTTGCGCTTCATGGTATCCTTTAGGCGCACCTGTGCGAAATGTTCGGGGGCAAAGGTAGGGATACCCTCAAAGCACACCTTATTGGACGGTGAACAAACCGTATCACCGATGGAAAAGATACCGGGGTCGAACACACCGATGATGTCGCCGGCGAATGCTTCTTCGATGACTTCTCTGTCCTGTGCCATAAGCTGCTGCGGCTGTGAAAGGCGCATCTTCTTATCACCCTGAACGTGATAAACCTCCATGGACTTCTCATATTTGCCGGAGCAGATACGCATGAATGCGATACGGTCGCGGTGTGCCTTGTTCATATTTGCCTGTATCTTAAAGACGAATGCCGAGAAGGTATCGTCAAACGGGTCAACATTTCCGTTAATGGTATTGCGGGGGAGCGGGGGAGTTGTCATTTTCAGAAAATCCGCAAGGAACGGCTCAACACCGAAGTTGGTAAGCGCCGAACCGAAAAAGACGGGGGTCAGCTTGCCGTGCCGGACAGCATCAAGGTCGAGGGCATCGCCTGCGCCCTCTAAAAGCTCCACGTCATCGCGCAGAGTCTGGGCGAGGGTATCGGTGAGCTTATCGTCAAGGTCGGGGTCGGAAAGACGGAGTCTGTCCGTTGCCACCTCATGCTGTCCGTTGTTGGCGGTAAAGGCAAGGATCTCCTGTGTGGCGAATTCATATACACCTTTGAATTCCTTGCCGCAGCCGATCGGCCAGTTCATGGGGCAGGTATGGATCCCGAGCACCTCTTCGATATCCTCAAGCAGCTCATACGGGCTTTTTGCTTCTCTGTCCATCTTATTGATAAAGGTGAAGATAGGAATATCCCTGAGCAGGCAGACCTTGAAAAGCTTGCGGGTCTGTGCCTCAACACCCTTGGACGCATCAATGACCATGACCGCCGAGTCTGCCGCCATCAGTGTACGGTAGGTATCCTCGGAGAAATCCTGATGTCCGGGAGTGTCGATAATATTGACGCAGTAGCCGTCATAACTGAACTGCATGACCGACGAGGTTACGGAGATCCCGCGCTGCTTTTCGATTTCCATCCAGTCGGAAACCGCGTGTTTATCGCTCTTTTTTCCCTTGACAGAGCCTGCCGACTGTATCGTTCCGGTATAGAGCAGGAGCTTCTCTGTCAGTGTTGTTTTACCCGCATCCGGGTGTGATATGATCGCAAATGTTCTTCTTTTTTCTATCAGTTCCCTGTTCGTTTCTGCCACTTTTCTTCCTCCAATATTCCTTAATGTCGGGGCTGTGCACCAAACCCCGCAAGGGCTGCCCGATTCTCGTCTGTCACCTCGGTCGGTGCTTCTGTCTGCACCAGAGGTGTTCACCGGGCACCCGCGCCCCTTGACCTCGGCAAGGGTGCACGGCAGCTAACGCATAGCTTCCGCCAACCGATCGAGCTGCGCCTTGCGGCTTGCGCTCTTGGGGTGTCACCGAACCCCTGCACCCCGAGTTTTTATGCCATTAACTAATACTAATATCAAATAGACCTGACGACAATCTTTGGCGTTAAATTCCGCATAGCATCGTTGTCATCCTTGCCTGGCGCCAGCCA
>CACYDW010000071.1 GCA_902773325.1 uncultured Ruminococcus sp. | reverse complement strand
TCTGTGAGGGGCTGTAAGACTAAACCTCTCACTCAAACGAAATATTGGGTTAAAGTGAGGTGTATGTCGAGAAAGTCTACTCGACGTCGATATGAACACAAAAGACGTATTATTTGAATTAAGAACCAAAAACGGAATGTCACAGGATGAGCTTGCCGAAAAAGTTTTCGTGACGCGTCAGGCAGTTTCACGCTGGGAAACCGGTGAAACCGTACCGAGCACCGAAACCCTCCGGCTGCTTTCCGAGCTTTTTGGCGTAACGATCAATACGCTGCTCGGTGAAACACCGAAGCTGATCTGTCAGTGCTGCGGTATGCCGCTGGAGCATGAGATCATCAGCAAAAATCAGGACGGAACACTGAATGAGAAGTACTGTAAGTGGTGCTATGCCGACGGAACCTATACCTACAGCGATATGGACGATCTGATCAGCGTATGTATCCCCTTTATGCTCAAGGAGGGCTTCACAGAAGAACAGGCGCGGGCATATATGAAGAAAAAGCTGCCTGAACTGGATTACTGGAAAAACTATGAGCAGCTCAGCGACAATGGTCAGTTTGAAGCGTTCAAGAAAAAGCTGATCGATGAGATCAATGCATTGTCCGTGGAGGGTATGCCGAAGGTCGAAAAGCTCAACGCGCTTGTCGGTCAGTTTATCAATCTGGAATTCCGGCTCCCGAACGGAACAACCGTAAAGTTCCTGAATGACGCTGTAACCTATCTGGGCTGCCAGCTTGAACCGGAATTCGGCGGAGAACGCTGCTTCGGTGTTGCAGCCAACATGGAGTTTATCCTGATATGTACATACGGAGCAGACGGTGCAGACCCGGAGCTGGTCCTGTATAAAAAGAGATAGAGATCAATTCGTTCCCGCTGTATTGATGCAGCTCGGTCAGCGTTACATCGATCAGGCGGTTATTCCGTATTTTCGACAGAAAGAAAGTGTGAATCCATTATGGAGTATGTTCTCAAAACAGACAGCCTGTGCAAGTACTACAAAGGCTTCAAGGCACTTGACGGTCTGACAATGCATGTTCCCAAAGGCTCTGTTTACGGCTTTGTAGGAAAAAACGGCGCGGGTAAAACAACGCTTATCCGTCTGGTCTGCGGCTTGCAGCTTCCTACAAGCGGCGATCTGGAGCTATATGGTGTGAAGTATTCTGATAAAGCTGTTTCCGGAATGCGGCGCAGGCTCGGCGCCGTGATCGAAACCCCATCCATCTATTACGACATGACAGCACAGGAAAACCTCCGGCAGCAGTACCATGTTCTCGGGATTTCCGGCTCCGACGGAATCAACGAGCTTCTTGCACTGGTCGGACTCGAAAACACCGGCAAGAAAAAAGCAAGGAATTTCTCTCTCGGTATGCGCCAACGGCTTGCCATAGCAATCGCACTTTGCGGAGAACCGGAATTTCTCGTTCTGGATGAGCCGATCAACGGACTTGACCCGCAGGGTATTATTGAAATACGCGAGCTGATCTTAAAGCTGAACCGGGAAAAGGGGATCACCGTGCTCATCTCCTCTCATATTCTTGATGAGCTTTCGCGGCTTGCCACACATTACGGCTTTATTGACAGCGGACACATCGTCCGTGAAATGAGTGCGGAGGAACTGGATTCTGCCTGTCGGAAGTGTATACGAATGACTATTACCGACGCGGCCGCATTCAATAAGGTACTGAGCGACATGAAGCTTGATTACAAAATGATAGATGATACACATGCCGATGTGTATGCAAAGCCAAATATCACTCAGCTTACCCTTGCACTTGCGAAAGAAAACTGCGAAATTCTCTCTGTGGAAGAACATGACGAAGGTCTGGAGGACTTCTTCGTTTCGTTGCTGGGAGGTGACGGTCTTGCTTGATCTGTTGAATGCCTATTTCAGCAGGCTGATCAAATGGAAGATCTTCCTGATTCTGATGCTGATCATGTTAGCGGGAGGTATATTGATTCCGGTCGTCCTGCATGATGAGCCGATGATCTTTCAGATTCCCTTTATGGTATCCTATCTGATTTTTCCGCATTATATCGGAATCGTGATCGGTCTGTTCAACTATCCGATCTTTACAAACGGCACGATCAGAAATCAGATCTCTGTCGGACACAAACGCTCCCGCATTTACTTTGCGAACTGGGCTTCCTCCAATGCTTTTTCGGTCGTACTGTATCTGATATTGTCGCTGAGCCTTTACGGCACTGCTGCCCTTGTAAGTGACACAGACCACATTTCCTGGCAAAATGTGCTTTCGGGTGTGGTTCTTTCTGCATTGCTCATCATGCTGTTTGCAACGATCACACAGCTTTTCTGTGTCATACTTAAAGGTGTCAAGAGCTTTCTGGCGATTTATCTGGGCAACCAGTTGTTTGTACTGGCAGGTATCGGTCTTACGTGTCTGGAAGATGTTCCGAAAACGCTGTATTACTTTTTCCCGACCGTTGTTTGTCTGAACCTGAACTGCTTCGATACTCCTTCTGCTGCCAACCCGCTTCTGGACAGCAGTAACGGTCTTCCGGCGGCGGATTCCATGATGAATATGACATTTGATTTTCTGCCGGCAGCCGGTGCTCTGCTCCTTGAAATTGCTGTGGTATATCTGCTCGGACTGCTCTATTTCCAAAAAACCGACCTGAATTGATGCAGGCTGTACTGCCCGTGCATTTATATGTATTCCGCTAAAACACCCTCTATGGCATTCTAAAGAACTGCCATAGAGGGTGTTTATACTAATATCAGATAGACAGGGCGAAAAAGATTTGAGCGGAAAATTTCGCAGAGCGAGGCGGAAGACGCCGCTTGGCTGGCGC
>CACYDW010000070.1 GCA_902773325.1 uncultured Ruminococcus sp. | reverse complement strand
TTGGCTGGCGCCAGGCAAGGATGACAACGATGCTATGCGGAATTTAACGCCAAAGATTGTCGTCAGGTCTATTTGATATTAGTATTATATAATAAGCTGAACAAAATACGATATGCAAAATAGCTGTTTTTGTGTTGGTTTTGCGATAGTTTGGATTTGACATTATCGGCAAAATATGCTATCATATTATCGCGGTATTCCGTATAATATTCAACTATATATGAATTTATGGAAAGGAATGTGTGTGTGTATGAATAACAATCCTCAGTTTGATCAGAATCCGATGGGTGAGGTCAATCCCAATATGTCGATGCCTCCGGTTCCTCAGGCTCCCTACGGCGCAGCTCCTGTTGCACCCGTTGCGCCTGCTGTACCCAAAGCTCCCAAAAAGCCTATCGAGATCGCCGGTGTTGACCTGATGAGCGTTCTTGCTCTTGCTGCTGCGGTTCTCAGTATCACCTTTGCGATTCTTTCTTCCCTGCTGACAAGCACCGGACTTGTATCCTCTATTTCAAGCTCGCTTTCCAGCGGCACCAATACAACGGGTGCTGTTGTGGTTTGTGCGCTGCTTCTGAACATTTTTTCGCTGATTCTTGCGGCTGCCGGTCTTGTGCTCGGTGTCATCGGCGGCAACAAAAATGCAAAGCAGGGCAAGCCGAGAGGTGTTGTTGCGAATGCTGCGATCATCTGCGGCATTGTTGGTGTTTGCCTCAGCATTCTTGCATTCTCCTGCACAGGCTGCACCACCTGCGCTTACTGCAATGCAAGCTGTTCTTCTCACTCCAGCTATTATTAAACACTGCACTGTTCCTGACAGAACAGAATGTATCAAAGATGTTCCGGAATCGGCACCGAAACCTTCGGCTGCCGATTTCTTCGTATAAAGGAGAGTTGAGCTTTCAATGCTGCCCTATCTGAATGTATTTGGTATCATGATACCAATGTATGGGGTCTGTGCGCTGGCTGGAATCATCGCTGCCTGCCTGCTGCTGCACTTCACTACAAAAAAACGCAGGGATTACAGCAAGGTGCAGATCATCAATATCCCGCTGTTTGCCACCATTGGCGGATTTATCGGTGCACATCTGGTGTATGCCCTCACACGGATAGATATTATTGCCGCGCTGATCAACCATTTCAGCGAACTGACAGAAACCGTCTGGATCTTTTTTGGTGTGATGGGCGATTTATTCGGCGGTATGGTTTTTTATGGCGGATTGTTGGGCGCACTTGCAGGCGGAGCGGTATACTGTCGGTTTGCGAAAATCGATTTTTGGCTCTACGCTGATATTTTTGCCCCTGCTATCCCGCTGTTTCATGCCTTTGGCAGGGTCGGCTGCTATTTGTCCGGCTGCTGCTACGGCATTGTGTCGGAGCTGGGACTGTATTATCACAGTGATAGTATTGTGAATGACTTGAACGATGTAAAGCGAATCCCGATACAGCTCATTGAAGCGGGGTGTAATCTGCTGATCATGCTGGTATTGCTGCTGCTGAGCCGCAAAAAGCTCAAGGAGGGCAGTCTGCTTGCCGCTTACTTTGTTCTGTATCCGATCGTGCGCTTTACGGATGAATTTTTCAGAGGTGATGCCATCAGGGGAAACCTGCTGGGGCTGTCTACCTCGCAGTGGATCAGTGTAGTTGTATTGGTGCTGGGTATCATCATGCTGCTGCGGCGGTATGTGTTCAGAACCAGGGAGCAGTACGGTACGCGGCTTGACTACGGTCAGGTGCCGGAGGGATATATCTATAACCGCTATGCGGGAGCGGTGCCGCCGTCTGAACAGCATCTTTTGCAGCAGACATCCTCGGATACTGCCGCCGGAGAACCAACAGAATGACATCAGCAATACAGCCGTCCGTACCCTGTATATGCAAGGTATGGACGGCTGCTTTTTTTTATGCGTTTTTGGTTACATGATTGATCAGACCGCCGTCTGCGATGATACTCTGGATAAACGGCGGGAAAGGCTCAGCCTGATAGGTCTTGCCCGTGGTGATATCGGTAATCATGCCGGTGTCGAAATCTACGGCGACCTCATCGCCGCTTTTGATCTCTTTCGCGGCGGCATCACATTCCATGATCGGCAGTCCGATATTGATGGCATTGCGGTAGAAGATGCGCGCAAAGGTAGAAGCAATAACGCAGCTGATTCCCGAAGCCTTGATGGCAATGGGAGCGTGTTCTCTTGATGAACCGCAGCCGAAATTTCTCTCTGCTACCAGAATGTCGCCCTCTTTGACCCTTTTGGTAAAGTCAATGTCGATATCCTCCATACAGTGGGAGGCAAGCTCCTTGTGAGAGCTGGTGTTGAGGTATCTTGCGGGAATAATAACATCGGTATCTACATTATCGCCGTATTTATGTACTGTGCCCTGTGCTTTCATATAGTTCTGTCCTTTCTGATCCCGAACGTGCTGTCGGGAGCGATCATGTGTCGGCAGCTTCTCCGGAGAAGAAGTGCGGGGAAATCATACCTTGGCGGGGTCTGTAATATAGCCGGTGACGGCACTTGCCGCCGCAACGGCAGGGCTTGCAAGGTATACCTCGGACTCTACGTGACCCATTCTGCCCACGAAATTACGGTTGGTGGTTGAAATGGCACGTTCGCCCTTTGCCAGAATACCCATGTGACCGCCCAGACACGGACCGCAGGTAGGTGTTGATACAACTGCACCCGCTTCAATAAAGATGTCAAACAGTCCCTCGTGCATTGCCTGCAAATAAACAGCCTGTGTAGAGGGAATGATAATACATCTCACACCCTTGGCGATTTTCTTGCCGCGCAGTACATCTGCTGCCGCTCTGAGGTCTGATATTCTGCCGTTGGTGCAGGAACCGATCACTGCCTGATCAATTTTGACCTCTGTTGCGCCGATCTCATCAACCGTGCGGGCATTTTCGGGCAGATGGGGGAAAGCAACTGTCGGACGAAGCTGAGAAAGGTCGATGGTATATTCCTCGTCATATTCTGCATCGGGGTCGGCAGTATATTCAACGGCTTCCCCCTGAAAACGTCCTTTGGTATAGGCTCTTGTAATATCGTCAACCGGGAAGATACCGTTCTTGGCACCTGCTTCGATCGCCATGTTGGCAATACAGAGTCTGTCGTCAATGGAGAGGTATTGCAGACCGTCGCCGAAAAACTCCATAGAACGGTAGAGTGCGCCGTCAACACCGATCTTTCCGATGATATGCAGGATAATATCCTTGCCGCTGATAAAGGGTGCGGGCTTGTTGATGAGGTTGAATTTAATGGCAGACGGTACCTTGAACCATGCTTTGCCGCTGATCATGCCTGCCGCCATGTCGGTAGAACCGACACCTGTGGAGAATGCGCCGAGTGCGCCGTAGGTACAGGTGTGGGAGTCTGCGCCGATACAAAGGCTGCCCGGTCCTACCAGCCCCTTTTCGGGGAGCAGTGCGTGTTCAATTCCCATTTGTCCTACATCATAGAAGTTCTTGATGTCATATTTGTCTGCAAATTTACGTACCTGAAGGCACTGTTCAGCCGCCTTGATATCCTTGTTGGGAGCAAAGTGATCCATTACCATTGCAATTTTGGTGTTGTCGAATACTGCTGTTGCGTTGCCGTCATTAAAAACATTGATCGCAACGGGAGAGGTGATATCGTTGCCGAGAACCATATCCAGCTTTGCTTCGATCAACTGACCTGCCTTTACCGACTCAAGTCCCGCATGAGCCGCTAAGATTTTTTGTGACATTGTCATACCCATAACAATGAACCTCCTTCTTTCATGATATTTTTATTATGGCATATTCTCTTGAAAAAGAATGTAAACTATGCTACAATCTTATAGAATCACTGAATTGGTGTAAAGCTGTTTTGGGAGAATATGCTGGTTCATCAGACAGGATATATAGTAAACGACATTATTTTTTATACTTTGATGGGTCACAGGCTGATTGTGGGGGCTTTCCGGTCGCCCCCACACCCCTTCGGACATCACTCTAAGTAAGAATATTTTTGTCGCCTACTATAAAAGTACTTCCTGCGCTCCCAACGCTCAAAATCAACGGACTGCTGTTGTCAGCGGCGCGGAACAGCACCGATCTCTCGTTTTAAGAGCGATAGCTCGGTGGGTTAGAACGCAGGTCAGACTATGCCGTCTGACTTGTATAGCAGAGGGAATATCTCTATGGTGCTGAGCGACAACGCGAACACGGGTGCAGCGTCGACGCTGCCGCGAAATAGGGTGCAGCGTCGACGCTGCTCAACTGTCGGGGGGAGTTTATGGATAAAATGAATCCTTATATAGAACACTATACGGAGGGATTGCCCGAAAAGCTTGCACACGAGCTGGAGGGAATTTCTGCCGTAAGCCTATATGCCGGAAACGCTGTGATCTACCGACAGGGAGATGACGCCGAATGCTTTTATTATATCAAAAAGGGCAGAGTGAGGATATTCATCACGTCCGAGAACGGCATGGAAAAAACGCTTTCGGTGGTGAGCAAGGGGGCAATTCTCGGTGAAGCGGCATTTTTTGACGGTCAGCCGAGAATGTCGTCCGCGAAGGCGATCCAGAAATGCGAGCTGGTTGTTGTCAACAGATATATGCTGACGGATATGGTGCGGCGCAATCCGGATACAGCACTGGAGCTGTTAAGGCTACAGGCGCAGACGATACGAATGTTGTCCTCACAGGTGGACAGCATTACCTTTGACAGTGCCGAACAGCGTATCCTGCATCTGCTTTCGCAGTCCATGCAAAACAGCGGCGACAATACGATCGTGATAACACATGAGGAAATCGGCAATGCCGTGGGCGTATCGCGTGTTACAGTGAGTAAGATCATGTCGAGGCTATGCAGTGAGGGCATTATACAGACGGGCTACCGCTGTATCAAGGTGCTCAGGCCGCTGACGGAAGAAGTGTGATACTGCACAGCCCGCAAACAACAAAAAATCGGCAGTAATCATCGTTTGAGATCATTACTGCCGATCATTTTATGTATGGTATAACGTCAAACGGTATTCCGCCGATCAACCGGAATTAGTCAGCGTACTTGTTGTCAGTAGCGTTCCATGCATACATCTTGCGGATTTCCTTACCAACCTGCTCAAGCTGATGCTCAGCCTTGAGAGCCTTGGTAGCATTGAAGTGTGCTCTGCCGTTCTT
The DNA here is from genome assembly GCA_902773325.1 of uncultured Ruminococcus sp. Classification (GTDB taxonomy): domain Bacteria; phylum Bacillota; class Clostridia; order Oscillospirales; family Acutalibacteraceae; genus UBA1213. The sequence goes on along the minus strand of CACYDW010000070.1, from coordinate 6,068 downwards.
GTTCTCGGCGATCCACTTGGAAGCGAATGTACCGTCCTGAATTTCCGCAAGAACCTTCTTCATCTCTTTCTTGGTTTCCTCGGTGATGATTCTCTTGCCTGTTTCGTAGTCGCCGAACTCAGCGGTATCAGAGATGGAGTATCTCATCATGGAGAAGCCGCCTGTGTAGATGAGGTCTACGATGAGCTTCATCTCGTGAATGCACTCGAAGTAAGCGTTCTCGGGAGCATAGCCTGCCTCAACGAGTGTTTCAAAGCCTGCCTGCATAAGGGCTGTAACGCCGCCGCAGAGAACAGCCTGCTCACCGAAGAGGTCGGTTTCTGTTTCGATACGGAAGGTTGTTTCCATAACAGCGGCACGAGCTGCGCCGATGCCTGCGCCGTAAGCGAGTGCAATGTCAAGGCACTTGCCGGTAGCGTCCTGATATACAGCAACGAGAGCGGGAGTACCCTTGCCCTCAACATATTCCGAACGAACAGTGTGGCCGGGAGCCTTCGGAGCGATCATGAATACGTCTACATTTGAGGGAGGAATGATCTGCTTGAAGTGAATGTTGAAGCCGTGTGCAAAAGCGATTGCCTTGCCCTCTGTGAGGTTCGGTTCGATGTCGTTCTTGAAGATGCCTGCCTGCTTCTCATCGGGAGTAAGGATCATGATCACGTCAGCCTTTTTGGTAGCCTCAGCGGTCGTATAAACCTCGAAGCCCAGCTCCTTGACGTGGTTCCATCTCTTGCTGCCCTCATAAAGACCGATGATAACGTTTACACCGCTGTCACGAAGGTTGAGTGCGTGAGCGTGACCCTGGCTGCCGTAGCCGATGATGGCAACGGTCTTACCCTTGAGTACATTGATGTCGCAGTCTGCATCATAATAAATTTTTGGCATTTTAATTGACCTCCAAAAAAAAATTTATTTTACCCGCAGAATAATTTTGCGGGTTATTTATGAAATTCGTTAAATCGTCATTTGCGCGACACAACCGAATCCTTTTCGATTGCGACCGTTCCTGTTCTGACGATCTCACGGATACCATACGGTTTCAATAAATCGACCAAGGTTTCAAAGCGCTCAATGGTATCTGCAAATTGCAGTGTCATGGTGTTGAGTGAAACATCGACGATTTTTGCATCCATCAGCTCGGCAATTTTCATGATGTCGAGCCGCTGTTTGGCGGGGCAGTTGACCTTGATAAGCGAAAGCTCGCGGCTGATAAACTCGTTGCTGGAGTAGGTTCTTACCTTGATGACGGGAATGACCTTGTTGAGCTGTTTTTCAAGCTGTTCAATGATATATTCATCGCCGTCGGCGACAATTGTCATACGTGAGATGCTGCTGTCCTCGGTAATGCCTACTGCAAGGCTGTCGATATTAAAGCCTCGTCTTGAAAAAAGACCCGATACCTTTGACAAAACACCCGGGTGATTTTCTACGAGAACCGAAAGTGTATATTTCATATTCTGTCCTCCTTATTTTGACGGGGTGTTCGGGTGTACATTACAGATGAGTAAAAAGGGCTTGTCGCTTTTGAGCATTTTTGCGGCAATTGCCTCAGCCTCTTCATTGGTTGATGCCACGGCGGATCCGATGCCGTAAGCATCGGCGATCTTACAAAAGTCAGGAATATCTGAAAGCTCCGTAACGGCATATCGGCTGTTGTAATGGAAATCCTGCAATTCATGTACCATGCCGAGAACAGTGTTTCTCATGACAATCACCTTGACGTTGAGATGATTCTGGGCGATGGTGGCAAGCTCATTGAGCGACATCTGAAAAGCACCGTCACCGCATACCGCAACGACATCTCTGTTGGGACGGGCAAACTTGGCGCCTACGGCAGCAGGTACAGAGTAGCCCATTGTGCCCATACCGCCCGAGGTAAAGAACCTGCCGTCAGATACCTTGAAGCTGTTGGCACACCAGATCTGATTCTGACCGACATCGGCAACTAAAATAGCCTTTTGCCGGAGCATGGAGGAGAGCTTTTCAAGGAAGCTTTTCGGCTCTACAAAGCCGTCAAAGCTGACAGGTGCGGTTTTATACTGCTGCTTCAGGGCACCGATATGTGTGACCCATTCATCGGGAGCGCGGTATCCGACCTCCTTGACGATCTGTGAGAGCACGTTCTTGAGGTCACCGACGATCGGAATGGTCGTTTTCATGTTTTTGCCGATTTCGGCGGGGTCGATATCTATATGAATCACATTGGCATTTTCTACTACCTGATCGGGAGAAGCTACGGCGCGGTCGCCGACTCTTGCACCGCACAGGATGATCAGGTCTGCCTCATGAATGGCAATATTGGCAGCTTTTGTGCCGTGAGAACCGATCATACCCACAAACAGCGGGTCGTCAGACGGCATTGTGCCGAGTCCCATCATGGTAGAGGCTACCGGAATGTTTGTTTTTGCGGCGAATTCGCGCAGACGCAGCTTTGCGCCCGAAGAAAGCACACCGCCGCCCGCACATATAATGGGACGTTCCGCTTTTTCCATCATTTCAACAGCGCGCCTGATCTGGAGCGGGTGCCCGTGAACACTGGGCTTATAGCCGATAATATTGACCTTATCGGGATATTCAAAGCTTTCGATCTCACCCTGCTGTACGTCAACCGGTACATCAATGAGCACCGGACCGGGTCTGCCGGTAGAAGCAATATGAAAGGCTTCTTTGAAAACCCGCGGAAGGTCGGCAGTATTCTTGACGAGGTAGCTGTGTTTGACGAAGGATTCACACGCACCTGTGATATCCGCCTCCTGAAAAACATCTCTGCCCAGAACATCGCTTCTGACCTGTCCGGTGATGGCAACCATCGGAACGGAGTCCATATAGGCGGTGGCGATACCGGTGATCATGTTAAGTGCACCGGGGCCCGAGGTGGCAACGCATACACCGACCTTTGACATAGCTCTTGCATAGCCGCTTGCCGCATGAGCGGCATTTTGTTCCTGACGCACCAGAATGGCTTTGATATCCGTATCGTACAATTTATCAAAAAACGGGCAGATGACTGCGCCGGGATAACCGAAGAGAATTTCAACGCCTTCTTCCTGAAGGCATTTTACCATGATTTCAGCTCCGCTGATCATACAATTCCTCCTTGACTTTCATATACCCATTCATTATAGCACCGTCAAAAAACACTGTCAAGCCCAACAAAAATCAATTCAGGAAAATCAATTTTGCAGGTCAGTTTCCCCGGGGGAAACCCTTTGTTTGAAAACAAAGGGTTCTCCCCCTTCTCGTCTGTCGCCTCGGTCGGTGCTTCTGCCTGCGGCAGAGGTGTCCACCGGACACCCGCACCCCCTTTCCTAAAAAAACGGACTTTTCACCCGTATCTGATAAAGCGAATAAAGAAAAAACAACACTATTTACTGTGAATTTTTTAAAATTGATTTTTGTGAAATCAATTCAGAAATTATGGCGGCGGATATTATGTCTATTCCATTGTTGACACAAATCCAGTAATATTGTAAACTAATACTGCAAGGCTGCCAGCCTGCGGATTGCGGCAGTCCCCAAAGTGAATTTACAAGGGGGCGAAAGTCTTTTTATGCCCCCTGAGTTTGCGAAAGGGGGTTGATAGGATGCTTACATACGGTGAATTTATCGCTACTGTGGCATGAGCTGTATCAATAACCCGTCTGGTGCTTGATATTGTCAAGTATCTGGGTGAACATAAAAAGAAGTAACCGCCTGTCTGCCAAACTGAACGGTTACTTCTAATCAGTTGTCGGGGACTGCCGTAATTGGCTGGTCGCCTTGCTGATTCTATTATATCCTGTTTTTCATGAATTGTCAATTTTTTAAAAGCAGCAACATCAGATTATGCGTTGTTGCCGAAGCTGCCCCAGAAATTGTTCCACCAGTCGCTGCCGTCGATGGTTTCACCTGTGTTGACATTGGTAGCGAATGAGCCGTTCCAGCCGAAGAGGGAGAAGGAGGATTTTGCCTTGGAGGTGTTGATGATCGAGCCGTTGGGAAGAACCTCATAGGTGTCAAAGAGATCACTGTTTTTGAAGATGCCGTCCTCTTCGCCGTCTGCTGCATCACCGGCGAGGGTAAAGGTCTGTGTGCCGGAGTCATCTGTTACGTAGAGATATTTTTCGCCGTCCTGTTCTTCGATGCGGGCATTGGAGGATCTGCTGATGTCCGTATAGAGGTTGGCTGTGGGATCGGGCTGTGTGGAAGCGAGGAAATAGTCGCCGTAGTCTTCAAAATAGAGGGTATCGTGTTCTGCGTCGAAATCGCCGTATACATAGACCCAGTAATCCGAGCCGTCACCCTGATAACACCATACGCGGACATTGTTGCCATAATCGCCGAATCTTGCCTGCTTTTCTTCGCCGTTGACGATGACGGTCTTGTAAGTACCTCTTGATGCGGAGGCGATGATGCCGCCTGCTGCTGCCAGTACAACCAGTGCGGTTGCGATACATACTGTTCTGATGATTTTCTTTGATCTGCTCTTGCTCTTGTTTGTCATAGTTCTCACACTCTCCTTAAATTCTGAATCTGCATGAACGCCGCTGTATGTTTCCTTGTAAAGTCTGCCGATGGTTTTATCCTGTTGCTCCATAGTTATTCCTCCTTAAGTAATACCTTTAATCTATCTCTTGCCCGCTTGAGCCTGACCTGTACATTGGATTCGGAAATGCTGAGTATTTCTGCAATTTCCCTGACACTGTATTCCTCGTAGTAGTAAAGGTGAATGACCGCCTGATAGTTCTGCGGCAGCTTTGCAAGTATACTCAGCATTTCCGCGTGTGTTTCGTCACGGTAGGCAGGCTCGGTATCGAGGTCGTCAAAAGATACCTTATTTTTGTACCAAAACGATTTCCAGACGTTTTTGCATTCATTCAATGCTACTCTGATCAGCCAGCGCTTGACGTGTTCCTGATCGGTAAAGGCATCATCGTCCATTTTGAGCAGCTTGAGAAAAGCATTCTGAACAGCGTCCTCTGCGTTTTCTTTATGCTTGCAGCAGCTCAGTACCGTTCGGTAAACATCGTCCAGATATCTGTCAACGATTCTGTGGTATTCTGTAGAATCCATTTCAGCACCTCCTTTTTTTGGTCGTTTTGCTCTGAAAGAACCTGTGTTGTATGTCTTTCGTATAGTAAACAATTGAGCACGGCAAAATATTACACTTGATCTTAAAATTTTTCAAATTTTTTTAATTTTTTTTCGGACTGCGTTTTTCGGGCAAAAAAGCAGTGATGTTTTCTGTATGAACGTGCCTTGCGGACACCGCACAGAAAACATCACTATGGATTTTAGGAGCTTATCGATTCAAGTTATAGCAGGCGACAAAAATATTCTTACTCAGAGTGATGTCCGAAGGGGGTGTGGGGGCGACCGGAAAGCCCCCACAATCAGCCTATGATTCATCAAAGTATAAAAAATAATGTCGTTTACTATACTTTTATATGACCTGAAACAGATAGAATTTGAGGTAATCTGTTTCGGGGACGTTCCAGAGAATGGGGTGGTCGGGAGCCTGCTGGCGCGCTTCGATCTGACGCAGGGATACGTGTGCATCGAGTGCGGCACAGCGGAGCATTTCTCTGAACAGCTCGTCTTTCATGAAGTGGGAGCAGGAGCAGGTTGCAAGATATCCGCCGCGGGGCAGCAGCTTCATAGCACGCAGATTGATTTCTTTATATCCTCTGACGGCACTGTCCACAGTAGCGCGTGATTTGGTAAAGGCAGGCGGGTCGAGAATGATGAAGTCATATTTTTCGCCTGCGGGCATATTCGGCAGCAGGTCAAACACATTGGCAGCCTTGAAGCTCATTTTGCTTTCAAGACCGTTCAGCTCCGCGTTTTTTCTCGCCATTGCAACCGCATCTTCGGAGATATCCACGGCACAGACGTGTTCTGCGCCGCCTGCGGCAGCGTTGAGGGCGAACGAACCCGTATGGGTGAAGCAGTCCAGCACTCTGCGTCCCTTTGCAAGTCGGGATACGGCAAGCCGGTTATATTTCTGGTCGAGGAAAAAGCCTGTTTTCTGACCGTTTTCAAAATCCACGTGATAGCGGATACCGTTTTCGCTGATCATGACCGAGGTC
>CACYDW010000069.1 GCA_902773325.1 uncultured Ruminococcus sp. | reverse complement strand
GTACTACATTCAGGACTACTACCGGAAACGGGTGCAGTTCGGACCCAGGAATATGGAATCATTCGAAATCCAACTGGTCCGACTATTTTGCAGCGCATAAGAATGTGCATAACTGTGTGGATAATATGTGGATAAAACCACAATATCTAGTACATTAAACTTCATTGACATACCAGATGTTGTTTGGTATAATTCCGGAGAAATAAAAGTTATGTAAATCACCGTGGGGAAGGAGGTGAATTGGGAATGGATAATTTAAACGATACATACGGCAATAGTCTGGCCAACGATGACGAAATCTATGACATTGTTATAGACACGCCTTCTACCGCTGCATCTGATCTTTCAGACATTTATGCCAGTTGGAATGCAGACGGCATGAGATCGGCAATTGCCTCTCTGTCGGAAACCTGTCGTAAAGTATCGGAAAGTATCCGACCAGCCTTCGCTTCCTATCTCACTGCTTCACAGGCAGTGTCATCTGCGATGAGAAGCATGGCAGAGTCCATCAAGCCGCTCACCTCCGTGTGTGCAATGGAAGGTGTCAAGTCTGCAGTAGAAGCAATGCGGGATTCTATCGCACTGAGCCCCGCGGTAAGCGAAGCATTCCAGTGTACTGCCGCCAGCAGCGTCGCTGCTATGACAGAACGTCTTCAGGATTCAATTAAAATTGATCCTGCCATCTCAACCGCTCTCGCTTCTTCCGTTCAGACCTCTCTTGCAGAGTCCGTGAAACCACTTGTCGCGTCCTGTGCAATGGAGGGTGTATTCTCCGTAGCCCAAAAAGCTCGAGAAATGCTCGCAGAAAGCTCGATTCTTGCTAAAAGTGTTTCCGGCATGGCTCAAGCTGCTTTCGAAGCCGTCCGGCCAGCTGCCGGTATTTTGTCTTCGGTTCAGTCGGCTTTTGGAGCAATCTCTGAAAAAGTAAAAGCATCTTTTGATTTTAGTAAAGTCACCGCCGCGATAAGAGCGTTTGATTGTTCCGACGTTTTAAGTCATTTACGCGAACGGTTAGCAAACGCTGCTTTTAGTATATCTGATATTATGCGATCCATCTGGGATCGGGCTGGTCGCAGTCCTCGCGGATTGATGTACCTGCTCTTTCGCATGCTTCGCGCCGCATGGCGACGACGACCGCGATTCCTACTCCCTGTACATGAATCTGTAAAAGAGATCGCGGCCCGGGTCAACATCGGCTTAACCCCACCAAAACAGGTCCGGGAGTTTACGGTACAGATCCGGCAAATCTACCTACTCCGTCGACAAGACAGAGGCTCCTCCGACGAGGATGGCAATGTGATAACAATTCCAGTAGCTTGTTAACACATCAACTATCCTTTATAAGGAGGAATCTTAATGGTTAGTTCTTGTTTAAGAGATCAGATCATCGGTACCTACGACGAAGCAATGAAAGACTACCTGGAATCCGATGATGTAAATTACGCAACCTGGGAGTGGAATAAGTGGTACTTCTCCTTCCGTGAAAAGCTCGACCCTGATTTACGCCAGGAACTTGACGACCTGGTCCGTGCTGATGAAGAAATGATGCAGGCCACTGCAGACGAAGCCCTGTATCGCGGCGTCATACTCGGTATCGCGGAATACGGAAAGGTGATCAAATAATAACCGTTCCCTCTGATTAACATCTATACGAAAGGACCTCCTGCTCAAAGCGGTAGGAGGTCCCTGTAAATATTTTCATTATCTTCTATACGTGTTATAATACTACTGCAAAACAATCGCACGGTAAAAACAGAACATTACAGCGCAAGACAGCATAACGAGTTTCGAAGTCAATACAGATGTCCCGGCGTGGCTGGGCTCGGCGTGGTTTGGACTTCAAACGCTACCCTCCAACATTTAACGAACTTTTCTTTTATGAAGGAGGCAGAAAGTTATGTCTACATATTCTATTTCAACTTTACGTCGTCGTGCACACAAAATCGGTTACCATGTTCAGAAAGGATTTCGCCACTTTCACCAGTATGTATATCATGACGAATACGGAGATCGCTTCCCCGGATATATGGTCATGGATCTACAGACCGGGTTTTATGAATGGGGTGGATATGATTCCAATTTTATCTTTCTGTGGGATATCGAAGATGTCGAAGACTTCCTGAAGGAGCAATATGAAGCGCTCGGTCTAGCCTGGTAAGACCTTAAACAGCCCAGGAACCGTGCATGATTGTAATAAGAACCTCCGGCACTTTGGGTAGCACCGGAGGTTCTTT
>CACYDW010000068.1 GCA_902773325.1 uncultured Ruminococcus sp. | reverse complement strand
TGAGGGGCTGTAAGACTAAACCTCTCACTCAAACGAAATATTGGGTTAAAGTGAGGTGTATGTCGAGAAAGTCTACTCGACGATTAACTATGCTGACAAACTATCATACCCATACCTACCGCTGCCTTCATGCTGCCGGTACGGAAAAAGACTACACACTGGAAGCTATCAAAAAAGGGCTGTCCATTCTCGGTTTCTCCGACCATGCACCATTTCCGGACAGGGATTTCGGACTGAGAATGTCCTACAGTGAGCTTGATGATTATATCGGTGAAATAGAGAAGCTCCGGAAAAAATTCGGAGATACCATTCAACTCTATAAGGGACTTGAAATTGAGTATCTGCCCTATGAATCCGACTACTACCCTTTGCTTTTCAAAAAACACGGTCTTGACTATCTGCTGCTCGGAGAACATCTCTATCTATCGCCTGACGGCAAAACCGAAAACATCTTTTTTGCTAAATCTACCGCCGATTATCTTTCTTATGCGGCGGCGATCTGTGAAGCTGTGCAGACCGGTTACTTTTCTGCCGTTGCACACCCGGATATCATGTTCATCAACGATTACGCATGGGACGACAACTGTTATCAGGCAAGCGAAATGATTATTTCATGTGCTTCTGATGCCGATATTCCGCTGGAATACAATGTCAACGGCTTCCGCCGACAGAAAATGCCCTTTCCGGACGGACTGCGCTATCCCTATCCTCATGAACAGTTCTGGAAAATGGCTGCAAAAAGAAATATCCGTGTCATCATCGGCTCTGATGCCCATGTCCCCGAACAGCTTCACGACCGGTATGTTTACGATGCTATGGAGCGCGCCTCTGCCCTCGGTCTGAATGTAATCGACACATTAGATTTATACAAAAAGGAGTAACCTATCATGAAAACATACAAAAAAAGAATTACCTCTGTACTGCTGCTTACCGCTGTTTTGCTTTCATGCTGCGCTTGCAGCCCGGATTCCGGCAGACAAAGCAGTAATGCCGGTTCCTCTGCCGGAACAACCGATTCTTCATCTGTATCCTCCGAAAATCATGACAGCAATACAGATTCCTCTGTCAGTGCCGGAAGCAGCACAGACGAAAACCTGCCGGAGGAAAAGGAGCCGATATTCAGCGATTACTATGCACAGGCATATTATATTCTGGAAAAAATGTCGCTCGAGGAAAAAATCGGACAAATGCTGTTCTCCAGTATGCCTTCGGAGGATCCTGCCGGATTTGCAAAGCAGTACCATCTCGGCGGCTATGTACTATTCGGAAGTGATTTTGAAAGAAAAACTCCCGATGATGTTATCAGCTTTATTGACGACTGTGCCGGTGCTGACGATATCCCCCTCGCTATCGCTGTAGATGAGGAAGGCGGCACGGTGGTAAGAGTCAGCAGCAAAGAGCTGCTCTCCGATTATGAGTTCAAGTCGCCGAGAGAGTATTATGAGGAGGGCGGTCTTGAACTGGTCTATGAGCATGAGGAGAAAAAAGCGCAGCTTCTGTCCTCTCTCCACATAGACGTCAACTTTGCGCCTGTGTGCGATATTTCTGTCGATCCCGATGATTTTATGTATGACCGCTCGATCGGTCTTTCACCCGTCGACACAGCAGTATATGTCGCAAGAGTCACACAAATTTATCAGAAAAACAATGTTTCGGCAACACTCAAGCATTTTCCGGGATATGGAAACAATGAAGATACCCATACCGGAATCGCTTTTGACGAAAGGTTATACAGCAGCTTTGAAAACAGCGATTTTATCCCGTTTCAATCAGGCATTGATGCCGGTGCGGAGCTGGTAATGGTAAGCCATAATATCGTCACCTGCATGGACAGCACCTGTCCGGCCTCTCTCTCGGAAAACGTGCACGCGATTATCAGATCTGAGCTTGGATTTTCCGGCATTATCATTACCGATGACCTTGAAATGGACGCAATCACAGATTATACGGGCGATTACACACCGTTTGTCGCGGCTGTACGAGCCGGAAATGACATGATGATTATCGGCTGCTATCAGGCAGAAGAAGCCATTCAAAGCATCTCACAGGCTGTTGAAAACGGCATTATCGACATCGAACAGATAGATGACGCTGTGCAGAGGATCCTCGCATGGAAGCTGAGCAAAAAAATGATTTCACAGGATTAACATATGTCAATGCGTCTTTTGCGGACGTATGGTATAATCATATCATCAAATGAAACGGAGCGTGACAGAAATGAAAAAAGACAATGCAACTTCACAGGATCGCAAAATCACAGACAATTCGACACAGGCAGCAACCCTAATACTTCCCGCCGCAGCCATCGGCACCTGGGGCTGGGGCAAGGGAATCAACGGCAGCGGCTTCGTTTTCGGTGATACCCCCACAACGGACGCACTCAGAGAAGTATATGATTGTGCCATCGCAAACGGACTGACACTCTTTGATACGGCGGCAGTCTATGGTATGGGAAAATCTGAGGAAATCCTCGGTTCGTTCATCGAAAACAATGACGAAATCATCATCTCTACCAAGTTCACACCCGGTCTGCTGACGTTGCCGTCTGCTATGGAAAAAACGCTGTCGTCCAGTATGAAGCGTCTGCACAGAACATCTGTTGAAATCTATTGGCTGCACAACACAGTACGTCTTGAAAAAAACCTGAATGCTGCCATCAATCTGCTTGACTGCGGCAAGATCAGAAATGTCGGTCTTTCCAACTGCACGCTCCGGGATATAGCCTTTGCAAGAAAAATACTTAATCAAAATGGTTACGACCTTTTTGGTGTTCAGAATCACTACAGTCTGATGTACCGTTATTCCGAAACGAGCGGAATCATTGAGTACTGCAAAAAGAACAACATTCATTTCTTTGCTTATATGGTTCTGGAGCAGGGATTTTTAGCCGGAAAAACGGGATTTAAAAAGGGTTCGAGAAGAGCATCTGTCTATAATACCTCCATGGAGGAACAGGCGGCGCCGTTGCTTTCCGCTCTCAAGGAAACCGGCAAAAACCACGATGTTCAATGCGGACAGATCGCGATTGCTCATGCCGCTTCCAAGGGTCTTTTACCGATCATCGGCTGCCGCAAAATGCATCAGGTACAGGAGCTTGCAGATGCCCTGAAAATCACCCTTACTGCAGAAGAATTGGAACATATTGATGATACGGCAGAAAAATGCGGTATCGAGCTGAAAGCATCATGGGAATAAGCTGCTCCATCAAGCTCAGATATATTCAACAATCACAACGCTAATAGTAAACACGGAAACCCGCTCATTGCTGAGCGGGTTTCCGTGTTTATAGAAAGTTTTTTTGCCATACCGAATGTGTCATTTTTCGATACGGCAAAAATGATATAGTATAGGTACAGAAAAGCTGATCACTCCTGTCTGCTTCTGTCTACGGCTGCTCTCAGCCGGACAGAAGCAATGCCGATGAACGGCAGCATTCTCTGTCTGAACTGCAGCGCCGCAAGAACTCCCTGCACCGTCAGCATCACATTGACTGCAACCAGTGCAATAGTTATCAGCAGCGCCACAATGATTTGCAGAACAGGCAAAAAAGACAGAGCGATTGAAACTGCTAAATCTGCCATATATAACAAGAAAAAAGAACAGAACAGGACACCCCCCTGATATTTATGAAATCTCAGGTCGGGATTGTCTTTCTCAACAGCAAAGTGACCGATGACAAAAAGTACACCAATATATGAAACTGCCGAAAGAAACCTGATATTGCCGTTATTGCTCTCCATGCGCATATTCACTCCCCTCTGAAGGTGTGTATCTATTTTATTATAATTGGGGCAGGATTGCAAGCTCAACCACCAATGATTTGATAGAGTACGACATTTCAGTCATATAGAACGCGATGTTTTCATATAAATGTTGAGAAAAGAACCGAGGCAACGCCTCATCAAGAAAGGAATGAAAGCAAAATGACAGGATATTATCCTGAGGGCAGACTCATCAACACCACCGAAAATATTTCTGCAATGCAGTCTATGTCACAGCTTATGGAGGCTTATCACGAGGGCAGGATATTGGAAGCCAGAGCCATGATCTGTGATTCGGCTCATAACCTTGTGGTTGATCTGGGAATCATGAAGGGTATTATTCCGCGCGAAGAAGGTGCGATCGGTATTCGTGAGGGTACGGTCAGAGATATTGCTGTGATCTCGCGTGTAAACAGACCGGTGTGCTTTGTTATTACCGATTTCAAAAAAAATGAAGCGGGCAGAACCATCGCAGTTCTGTCAAGACGGCTCGCACAGGAAAGATGTATGCGTGAATATATTTCAGAGCTGATTCCGGGTGATGTCATTGACGCAAGAATCACTCATCTTGATTCATTCGGCGCATTTGCGGATATCGGCTGCGGCATTGTGTCACTGCTGCCAATCGATTCTATCTCCGTTTCGAGAATCGATCACCCCAAGGAGCGTTTTTGTGTCGGCATGGAGATCCGCGCCGTGATCAAAAGCCTGGACAACGGCAGAATCAGCCTGAGCCATAAAGAGCTTCTCGGCACCTGGGAGGAAAATGCCCGCCATTTTGAAGTGGGTGAAACCGTTGCCGGCATTATTCGCTCGGTTGAGGAATACGGCGCATTTGTGGAGCTTGCCCCCAACCTTGCCGGACTTGCCGAAATGAAGGACAACATCGTTCCGGGACAACAGGCAAGCGTCTATATCAAAAATATCATTCCGAGCCGTATGAAAATCAAACTGATTATTATCGACACCTTTGATTATGACTATCGGCCGGGTATGCCTCAGTATTTCTTTAAAGGAGATCATATAGACAGCTTCTGCTATTCCCCTGCTTCGTCCGATAAAGTGATCGAGACTCATTTTGAAAACACTGAGGATCATATTCTGCTCCGAAAGTGTCTATGAATAAAGACTGCAAGCTTATAATATAACCCTTTCGGGCTTGTGATATTTTTTCTTATGAAAGCTTATTGCAAAGTCCCGACAAAAATCCTGTTCACCCAGAAAAATGAACAGGATTTTTGTCATTTAAAGTCGTTATTTCTCGATTGTATAGTGTCTGCCACTGTGGTAGAATATGCATGAGGTGATAGCTATGAAATGGAGCAGACTCAGCGAAAAGCAATATGAGCAGATCAGGGAGCGGATCGATCCTCCTTACAGGACTACGGTTCTGATCATCGTTGGAATTATCTGGTTTAGTCTGACAGGTTTAATTTACCTGAATATGGTTTTGCAAGGTGCCCCGAAGCTGAACTTTTTACTGCCGGTCTGTACGGCGGGAGCTGTGATCCTGATGACAGGAATCCTCCTGCGGATAGCCTGGAAAAAAAGATTGGAATCAGTTGACAGCAGAAACGGCGAATACCGCCATGCAAATATCGTTGCGAAGGTACATAGAGCCACAAACATCAGGGAGTACCATATAATCACCCTGTCGGATAACGGAAGATTCATGAAGGTATGCTGTTCACAGGATGTATACTATAATTGTATAACAGGGTCGGAGGTATATTTAGCAGACCTGTCCGGTCAGAAAGCCGCCCATGCCGACACCTGCATCGTTCTCTCCCCCAAGGAAATGGACTATATTGCCGTCAAGGCAGGAAAAGAACCGATCTTTGAAAAAAGCAACCGTTCTTTGATCGAAAAGCTTCTCCAAGAAAAACCAAAGGTACAAGGCAGCACTTGTTCAGAATACAGTGATTCCGTCAGCAAGAATCGTGCAGTTACAGCATATAGTACAACAGATGCATCCATCTATCACCGCATTATGCCGGAGGAACAAAGCTATATTCAAGGGAAAGAACGGCGCAGGGTCATCAAAGCCTGCACGGTACTCGCTGTTATAGCCGCGCTTCTGATCACCAATTTCATTTCCGGCAATTTTGTTGACAGAAACAGCCTGATCAATCTTCCGGTCAATTCAATGCAGCGCCTATTCATCTATATGGATCAGGGAATTGTCTTGCCGATCATTATCATCGGTCTTATCGCCGGCATCAATATTGCCTACGGCTGTGCTGCCATCGTGGACACCAAAAGCAGTAATGCTGTATGTGCAAAGCTCAGCCTGCAGGAAAAAATAACACGCTGTTACAATTTTGGCAGACGATACAGATTTGAGTTTACATACATTTGTACCGCATCGGATACAGGAGAGCAGGTTTCCATTATAACCAATCAGAGTCTGAGGGTTCACCGCGGTGATATGATCTATTCTTTGAAAAGCAACAGCTTCAACAAAAACTGTCGGCTGTATAAAATCAATACCCGTGCAGTGTCTACCTCGTAAGTTTCTTTTTTCGATTTTCTGTAAGCATTAAAAAACCGTATCAGCAAAGGCCGATACGGTTTTTGATTATCAGGTACTATCCAAGTCGTCATACACTGCAAAAGCCTCAGCGGGTGATGCAAAGCCGTCCACTTGAATTGCTTGTGCATATACGTCTATGCGGAACTTGCCTGCTTTAGCGATTTTCTGTGAATCCCAGTCAGAAGGAATGATAATATTGGAAAACAGAACAGCTGAATCTCCTTCGTTGAAAATAGTCAGATAAGTATAGTAATAAATGCCCGCTCCGGATTTCAGATTATCCTTGATGAAGCTGTCAATATTATATGTGTTGAACTGAGAAGCCTGCTCCATGGTATAGCCCTTAGTAATATCAATATTCGGAGTGATAGGACTGCCTTCGGCATTATAATCGGGATCATAACGCATGGTGCTTAGTATCAGGGCAAGTCTGTCCGGGTCAGTGATCCGCTTTCTGAAATCGGGATTTGCAATCGTTTTCGGTTCTGTGCCGCCGGCAGTATAGGCAGGATTCGGAATGGTTTCTTCCATATCAATGATCTCTACCACCGCGCGCATAAAGCTTTTATTGAGCGTACAGGTAACAGTCGGGTCTTTCATAATCGTATAACCCGGACGCATATCTACGCCGTTGTCAGGATCCCAGTTCGGTTCGGCAATAATGATATCAATACTCTGCGCTGCAAAGGTATTTACTACTGCATCACGTTCTGTGAAATAAGCGAGGGTTCCGCCGATTATCAGCATATATATAATGCTGATGCTCAGAACCGCTATGGTAACTCTTTTCTTACTCATTGTCTGAACTCCTCTCTTTAGGTTACACAACGGGATCTGCTGCAATAATACCGTTATAGGTATCTATATCAACAGCCCTGTCCGAAGTCGGAGTATGAGCAAACTGAACGTTGCCGTCTACGCTGCCCCACTGCAGAAAATCATCAAATGTGTCTGCAACAGCGTATTCGTATACCAATCCTTCAAGATAAATCGTAAAGCTGAGATTCTTGACCGCAGCAACCTGATCCTGACTCGCCCACTCTTTTATTCTGACAGAAGTAAACAGCGGAGAGGTTACACCCTGCGATGCAATCTTATTCTTATAATAAAATACCTGTGAAACATCCTCTGCCGATGCACCATTGCCTACGCGATACCATGCACCGTCGCTATTGACGTCATAGTCTATTTCAATAATGTCGTTAATGGCAGCCATATCGATAGCAGAAATCGGTTTGCCCTTATTGGCACCTGACGAATATACAAACGTCATCTTAATGGCTGCCCACTCATCAGTATTCTCTGTTGTATTGGTGATCTGCGGATTCTTGGCAGCAGTCTGACCGGGAACCATCACTTTAGATGCATCTATGCCGTAAGCTATGGGGTTGTTATGTTCGTCTGTGGCAGGACGAAGCGAAGTAGCCGGATCAAAGCTTGCCCTGTCCTTCACGGGACGGGTACGGTCACCGTCGGTATAGCCATAAATGGGTTTGCCGCTATCATCGTAGCCATAAATCGGATAAATATTGTTGTCATCGTCATATTCGTAGCTGACAACACCGTCCCAGCGATTTTCGGTCAGCATAGCTGAAATGTTTGAATAGGAGAAGGATATATTATTTCTGAGTGTATCGGTTTGTGTTGTCAGATAAGAATACGTTCCGCCTGCCCCAAGCACGGCAGCAAGCGCAATGCACAAAGCCATGGTGATCTTTTTCTTTTTTGACAGCGCCATACATTTCGCCCTCCTTTTATTCTTTATTTTCCGGATTTATGTCTGATAAAGCCGTATCAGTCTTTGACGGAGAATCATCAGAAGTCATGCCCTTCTTTTTCTTGAACTTTTCCAATACTTCCGATGCAAGCATTACCACTATAACCAAAAAAACCAGAATTACTGCCGCTGTTTTACCGGTCTGGGTTTCAAGATACATAATCGGATAACCAAGTAGCGGCACTGTAAAGGAAACCTTTCCGATGATATTTTCATAGCAGACAGGTGCATCTGAAACATTATTGCTCAATCCCTGTGTAATCACCCTGCGCTGCTCATCATCCTTTTCTACAACTCTGTGTGTGACAAGCGTCAGCTTTTCATCACGCACAAAGGTAATATCATCACCCACATGGATATCCTCATAGGCTGCCGGAATAATCACAATCATACTGCCAACGGGAATATCCGGTTCCATGGAAGCTGTTATGACCGCCTTCATATCTGCATGAAGCACGATCCGCAAAAACAGAAGCGTTATCAGAATCACAGAAAGAGTAACAATCACGATATCAGCTAAAATATTCTTGAGTTTATTCAGAATCTATCACCCCTGTAAAGCCGCAATCACACTCTTTGGAAGGTACACAACCGCCTTCAGGCGATAGAAAATCCGTAATTTATGTAAGCCCCCATGCTTGCTGATAGGTTGTATATTCGCCCACTTGAACTGCTTCACTGTAGATCAGTATATCGAAGTTTTCCATATCCGACATGGTAGCACTCGAGAGAATTTTCACCTTTTTGAAGAGATCGGTAGTTTTTCCGCCCGGCGGAACAGCTTTCTTATAGTAGTAATAGCCATCTGCACTGTTATAGACCCAATTGGTCGTATCCATATTACGCAGTTCGCTGAATTCGGCAGCGGCACTGGTAGAATAGTCCACTCTCATGCGGATATAGCAGCTCAGATTTCCTACGTTGTTGACGTGTGGTGCTTTTGAAAATTCGATACCCGGCTCAAGAACAGCAGGCGGTGTGAAACTCTCTTCAACATCCGTAATCGTTTCACCGACTGTAAGCACATTGGTAGTTGTATCTTCATCGATCAGGAAGGAATAGGTAACGCCGAAGCTCGCAAACGCAGCAGCAAGACATACCGCTGCAACTATAATAAACCTTATACGTTTTTTCACCTCGACACCCCCTTAATGCTCCAGCTCGTACTGCGCCTTATAGATGTTATATGCCTGCGACAGCCGCGTGGCTATTCCTGCGTTTTCATCATACGGGTATGCAGTACCTGCGCTGCTGAGAGCCTCGGTCTGTATCGCATAAGCATTAACAGGTATGGTCAGTTGGGTATTCATCGGTATGGTTCCCTCAAGCATATTGACAAACTTGATCTTATCAAACAGCGTCTGGGTCGTCTGACCGGGAGATAGGATCTTCTTGTAGCCATACACCCTCGTAACGGTTGACCGATCTGCCGAAAGCTGATCCGAACCGATCTGAACCCAATCGGAGTTGATCTGATAGGTAAACAGATCTATCGGCTGGGCATGATCCTCTATGGTTTCTGCGGCAGTAACGGTTTTGATTGCCCTTCTCGGGATAACAACTTCAATAAAGACATAGATATCCGCGGTGCCGTTATTTTTAACGCAAGGGTCTTTATCTACGGATTTAGCAGGATAAAGCAGCTTATCCGTATCCGTCAGGGCATCCCACTTATCTTCTATCAGATCAATGGCAACACCCTTGAGTAAAAAAGTATTGGCACGCTGTTCGGTATTTTTGGAGAGATACGCAATACTGGTTCCGACCGTTGCAGAGGCTGCCACCAGCACAGCTACCAAAAGCGCATATATGATACGTTTTTTTGAGGTGTTCATAAAATCTCCCTTTCCCGACAAGTCGCTTAATAAATGCCATCAACATAATCATGTTCAAAAATTTACACAATGACAACAGGACACAGAAAATACAATCCCACTTATACTATCTATATTATTTTATGCTATTTTCTATCTTTTTTCAAGTGGAAATAGCCAAAATAAAACCGCCGTACACCGTTTGTGTTTTGTGCAAACATACTAAAGAAAAACAATGGTTTTCATTTTACAGACCAAAGCGGCAAAAAAAGCAGAAACTATGCAATTACACCTGTATACCATGATGTACGGGTCATGTTATAGATTGCTTCCAGACAAATCTGAGCATGCAGCAAAAGCTTTTCTTTATCAATGCTCTCATCAGCATTATGTATATTACTGTAATCGTCCTCAAAAACAGGGCCGAATGCAACACCGCAGTTTTTGAGGGTTCTGGCATACGTACCGCCGCCGGTTGAATAAATGCGCGGCTTTACACCCATCACCGTTTCATAGGAATCGGAAAGAAGCCGGACCAGCGGACTATCTTCATCGGCACTGAGCGGACGTTCATCAGAAAGGAGCTTCGATTTCAGTCCACAGAGCTTTGCTTTTTGCACGATCGCTTCCGCTATCTTTTTTCCGTCTGCGGTAACGGGATAACGCACATCGATCTTAGCTGATGCAGTGTCGGGGGTAATGTCCACACAGCCAAGACTTACGGTCAGCTTGCCGGAAGGCTCATCAGCGCAGGACACGCCGAGGGCATCTCCATACAAGTCCAGTCCGATCTGATAATCATGCAGGAAACGGCACAGACTGCCGCATTCGTCACCGACGGCAGATACAAGCGCACCGATCAGATAGGAAGCACTGTTCACACCCAGTTCGGGAGTGGAGGCATGTGCGGCCTTGCCAAAAGCTGTGATTTCCGCGGGCTGTATCTGATAATACAAGCCATCCTTTTCGGCAAAGGGGTCTGTATTTGTGAGTGGCTGATACATACGCACCCATGCCCGCGCAGGTACGGCATTGACAGCCGTGCCCGCGTGAAGCTCCTGAATAAAAGCCGAATCATTGCTGTCGGCATACAGCTCTATGTGGAGGATTCCTTTTTCATGGCTGCAAATTCCGTATTCAGAATCGGGGGTAAAAGCCATCTGCGGCATTTCCTCCGTTGAAAAATAAACCTCCATATCGTCCATACCGATCTCCTCGCCGCAGCCGAGAATCAACCGAAGCCGCTGATCCGGTACGATACCGTTATCCCTGAGTGCTTTCAGGCAATACAGCGCAATCACCGCAGGACCTTTATCATCAACCACCCCTCTGCCATACAGCCTGCCGTCCTTCTCCGTGAGCTGATATGGCGGCACACTCCAGCCTTCTCCTGCGGGAACTACGTCTACATGGGCAAGAACCGCCGCAAGCCCCTCTCCCTCACCGTACTCGATATGTCCGGCAACGCTGCCCGTCTTTTTGACGGAAAATCCCATAGCACTGCCCAACGCAAGAATATAGTCAAGCGCATGTTCAGCCTCAGACGGGTCTGTTGACGAAACGGACTGTATGCGTATCAGATTATCAATATCGCGCATAAATTCGTTCTGATATGACAATATCTTTTCTCCAAAGCTCATGTTCAGCAACTCCTAATTAATGATTTCTTCCTCAATAATATAGCGCGGCCGTCTTTTGACTTCGCCGTAGATTTTTCCGACATAAGTACCAACAATTCCGATGCAGAACATCTGTAGTCCTCCCAGAAACCATATCGAACATATTGTAGATGCCCAACCCGCAACCGCACTGCCTAATAAAAACGACACCAGTGCATAGATAAACCCGATGATACTCAGAAAACAGATGATCAGTCCTAAGTTGGAAATGATCTTCAAAGGCTTTACACTGAACGAGGTGATACCGTCCACTGCAAATTTGATCATCTTTTTCAGCGGGTATTTCGACTCACCTGCAAATCGCTCCGCCCGTTCATAATAGACATAGTCCGTGCGATAGCCGATCAGCGGCACAATTCCCCTCAGAAACAGATTCACCTCGCTGTATTGTGAGAGTGCCTCCAGCGCGCGGCTGCCCATCAGCCGGTAATCTGCATGGTTATAGACAATATCTACCCCAAGCATTTTCATAAATTTGTAGTATCCCTGCGCCGTGGTACGCTTGAATGCAGTATCGCTGTCACGGTTATTCCGGACACCGTATACGATCTCACAGCCGTCAAGATATTTGTCGATAAACTGATCTATAACATCAATGTCATCCTGCAAGTCGGCATCTAACGATATCACACAGTCGCAGTGCTCCTTTGCTGTCATCAATCCGCTGAGCAGTGCATTCTGATGTCCGCGGTTACGCGAAAGCTTGACACCGCCGACGTATCGGTTGCTGCGGCTGTATTCCGAAATAAGCCCCCATGTGTTATCCTTGCTGCCGTCATCTACAAAGATCATGCGGCTGTCCTCATCTGCTTTGCCCTCATCTATCAGGCTTTGCAGCTTCTGATCCAGCCTTTTTATGGTTTCCGGGAGAACCTCCTCCTCATTATAGCATGGTACTACAAAATACACGATAACAGGCATACCGCCACACTCCTTACGATTCACAGTACGGCAGGCTATCTCTTTCCTTTGCCGCTGCTTTTATTCTGACTTCCGTTATTTTGTACATCTGATTCTGTACTTTCATTTTCATTGTATCATTCTTTCATCAACAATTCAAGCCATTTAATAAGCTAAAGGGAAATCAATTTTGCCGGGCAGTTTCTCCGGGGGAAACCCTTTGTTTGAAAACAAAGGGTTATCCCCCGGACCCCTTCCTAAAAAAACGGACTTTTTGTCCATATTGGATTCAGCAAATAGAATAACACAGAGAAATATACTACAAATATTTGCAAATTGATTTCCGTGGTGTATAAGCCTGATTACATAAGTAAACTGCCGCCGCATGATTGGATATCATACGGCGGCAGCTTATCGGAATCATCCGGGTTCCGTTTTTTTAGATAACGTTCTCACGGGTCTTGCAGTTTCAGAGGATCAATCACTGTCCGGCGGGTATTCACCGTGTGCTTCCGTAAGCTCGGCTTCGGAAATATCTTTTTTCCCGTCTGCTGCACCTGAGCTTGATGCGGTCGTTATCTCTGAACCGATCATACCGGAATCGGATTGTAATTCCTGTTCCGGTTCGGGTGGAACTTCATAAATGATATTCTGCCTGTTCACAGAGGCAGACGGGTCATAAGCAATGCCCTGATCTTCCGCATAGGTATAAGGATTCTCCTCAGGCTTCTGTTCCTGTTCAAAAATATCTTTATTGGTGGGATACGGCTCTGCTCCATAATCGTCATAAGCATAATGCATGGTCTTTCTGCGTTTGCCGGGAGCTTTCCACAGCGCGAGGTAAGCAATGAATATTGCTGCACTGACCACCGTTACCGCTATGCCGGGAAGCAGCCCCGGTGTATGGTAGGTGAACTGTATGGTCGAATTACTGTTGCCGGATACCCGCACCGCCATAAAGCCTACATTGACTTTCTCGATCTCGGCAGGTGCTCCGTTAACGGTGGCTGTCCAACCCTTTTCATAGGGAATACTAAAAAATACCAGTTCGCTGCTGTCACCCGTAGTGATCTCGGCGGTTATGGTGTTTTTGCCAAATACTACCGATGAGCAGGTGAGCCGCTGTCTTGCCCTGCAATCCTCATAATACTCATTCTGTGTATAGCGGTATTCAATCACATGGTCATCGTGAGCAAGAATATCAGAGTATTTTGCAGCCTGCTCGGGAGTGAGAACCATCGATTTGAGCATCAGCAGGCTTCTGTCGTCCTCAAAGCAGTTGTTGAATTCTTCCTCGGTAATGTAGGTATCATAGGTGAAGCCAAAAGGAATATAATAGTCATTCTGATATACATAATATCCGTTGGTATCGGCAATCAGCGTCCACCCCGGCATCTTATTCGTACCGTCCGAATTGGCAAAGCAGTCACTATGGGTGTTATTATCAAAAAGATACTTGCACGAAAGCACTCCCCTTACACCGTAATGATCGGTATCGGGACGAGAACCTACGCTTCTCTCTACACCCACGGAATTGTAGAACTCCATGATGGAACCGGGAACAATACTCTGAAATGCCTGTATAGTAGGAATTTGCCAGAACATTCCCATATTATCCATTTCGTTATAGAAATCGGAACGAACCGCATGCAGATCCTCCAGTTCATCAAACGCATCCTTATTGCCGAGCGCGTTAGAGGTGATATAGTCCGCCTTGTAATTTGAATTGACAACTCCCGTGCCGATCAGCACATTTCCGTAGAGTACGATCATTGCTGAAAGGAAGAAGGAAATCAGACGCATGAATGTTATCCGTTTTTTTCTGAACACAAGCAGCAGCGTCAGCAGGATCAGTCCTACAAATGCAAGTCCTACCCATGCCCAGAAACGGTCATGATATTTTTCAATGCCGATCACGGTTTTCTCTACTCCGCTTGAATCCTTGGTGGTAGACGGCATCATACCGATCAGCAGTGTGATGACAGTGGTAATGGCAAAGGTCAGCTTCAAAGCAGGCTTGAAGTCTGTTTCCTCATGATCGAGTGCAATAACGGTTGCAAGGGAAAGCATCAGGGTCAGCATATAGAACCAGCGGGCATAATAGGACGAATTCAGAAGCTGAAACAGGCTGTTGAATACCGGCACCATTGCCATCACAAACAGCAGCGGCAGAAAAATCCTCAGCCATTTATGTGTTCTGAGCTTGAAGAAGGAGAACACACCTACCATGCTCATCAGCGGCAGCCAGCTTGCAACCGAAGCCCATTTTGCATTGGAATCGGGTGTGAAATTGGCATAGGCAGGCATATCCGGCGGGAAAAACAGAGAAATAATAATATGGATATACCGCTGTTCATTACCGTAGGCAAGGGCACTCCAGCCATTCGGAAAGCTATTGACACGTGAATTCTGAAGCACTGCCAGTATGGACGGTACCAGAATGACCGACGCACACAAAAATCCCATAAGAACCTCAAAAGCAAATCGCAAAAACTCTTTGATATGCATACGGTAGCTGCCGGTAATGGTTCTGACCATCCAGTAGATAAAGATGAAAACCGCCTGACCCGCAAAAAAATAGTAATTTACAAACGCTGCGGCAAACACGGACAACCCAAGCAGACCCTTGCGTTTTTCATAAATAAACGAATCTACCGCCGCAAGCATGAACGGAAAGGTGATCATTGCTTCGTGAAAATGATTGAAGAACACATTATATATGCCAAAGCCCGAAAATGCATAGAGCAATCCGCCGATCACGGCATAGCTCTGATTTCTGACATAACGTCTGAGAAACGTATATGCACCCAGTGATGCAAAACCGAATTTGAGCATGAGCAGGGGTGCCATCAAATACGGCACAGCCTCGCTCGGAAACGGCAGTGTCAGCCAGAAAAACGGGCTGCCTAACATATAAAAGCTATAGGAACCAATGATATTGGCACCAAGGTCGGTGGTGTAGCTCCAGCCGAGATTTCCGTCCCGGATAGAATCATGTATCATCTGATAAAACGGAATCTGCTGAACGTTAAAATCGCCGTAAAAGAAAAAGTAACCTCCGCTGTAAACCATCCAAGGCACAAACAGCAGCGCTGCAAGAGCAACGCCCCACAAAAATGCCCTGAGGTAATAATTCTGCTTGATACCGATCAAGCTTTTGCCCTGTTCCATTGTAGTTCCTCCTGTTATTCTGATCGACTTCGATTCTTTCCTTATTGATCACATCATTATTTATGAAGAAAGCTTTGATCAGATCACGTCTTATGACGGATAATCCACCTTCAAAAAATCGCTTTTTCATTATACAACATTTTTACGTAGTTGTAAAGCACCAAACCTCTCTTTACAGTTTGCCGCTTTACATGCATACACAATGACTGTCACTCCTTTTATCTGAGCCCGGCTTAGCTGTAAAGTAATTTAGCTTTTTATTAAAATCTGTACTACTCTTTATAAAGTAGTATAAAGCCGCACTGCTGAACATCAGTGGTGCGGCACTGTATTATTGCTGCTTATGCGGATTTCTGTGCATAAAGTAATTTTACTTTATAGTCCAGTTATTTCTACATGGTTTTTTCTGAACCAGTAGTCAAGCTGAATGATATAAGCGAGAATCTGGGGGGCTTTCATCAACTGCCCATACCAAGGAGAAGCTATTTTTTCAGGATGTGCAATAATTTCGTTGATTCCCTCCACACTCAGAATTCCATAAAGCGGCGAAGAACGGTCTGAAATGATTTGTGTGACCTTTGAAGCACACAATCCGAAATACAGCGGATTATGGGTTTTGGGATACGGACTTTTTTTACGGTCTATAATGGAATCCGGCAGCAATCCGCGAAAAGCTGCACGGACAATACCCTTTTCCCTGCCATTGAGTGCCTTGAGCTTCCAGGGAAGATTGTATGCATACTCCACTACCCGGTAGTCGCAGAATGGTACTCTGACCTCCAGACCGTTATACATGGACATACGGTCTTTACGGTCAAGCAATGTCTGCATAAACCAATAGAAATTCAGCGAGAACATCTCTCTCATACGGGCATCAAGACGGGAATCCCCCGGAAGCTTCTCTGTCTGACGGCAGGTTTCAAGATAACGCTCATGGACGTATTCTTCACCGCGGGGCAGGAATCCGCTGCGGAAAACCGACCGCCGTATATCCAGTGAACGCGACCACGGAAAATTATCGTCAAATAGTATGGCTTCGTTATGATACCAAGGATAACCGCCGAACAGTTCATCGGCACATTCACCCGAAAGTGCTACGGTAAAATCCTCCTTCATCTTCTGACAGAACAGCAGAAGCGAGGAATCTACATCCACCATTCCCGGAAAGCTGCGTGCATCTACTGCATCTGTCAGTGCTGTGAACAATCGATAATTATCCAGCGTTACACTATGGTGTACAGAACCGATCGCATCCGTCATAATGCCGATAAACTCACTGTCGGGAGTTGGCTGAAACAAGCTTTTCTGAAAATATTTGTCATTATCCTGATAGTCAATGGAATAGGTATTGATCGGCGGCAGGCTTTGACGCTTGTTGTATTCCGAAGCAACATAGGATATGATACTCGAATCCAATCCACCCGAAAGGCAGCAGCAGAGCGGAACATCCGATACAAGCTGCCGCTCAACGGAATCCGTCAACAGTTCACGCACTTGTTCTATGCTTTTTGCGGCATCCGCATCATGTTCACGCGCCCTGAGCGTAAAATACCGCCGTTTATACATTTTCATGCCGTCAAAAACAGCACATTCCCCCGGCAATAGCTCTCCGATATTTTTATAAATACCTTGTCCCGGTGTTCTGCCCGGTCCGAGCAGCAGCAGCTCACACAAGCCCTCTTCATCAACCTGTGCCCTGACAAGCGGATTTTGCAGCAGACATTGTACTTCTGATGCAAAAAGCAGTCCGTTATCATAACGATAGTAAAAAAGCGGCTTGACACCGATTCTGTCACGCGCCATGAACAGACGCTGATAGTCCTCGTCATACACTGCAAAGGCAAATATACCGTTCAGATGCTCAACACATTCTGTTCCCCAGTGCATATATGCCGCAAGTACAACCTCCGTATCCGTTTTGGTATGGAACGCAATACCGTTCTGTACAAGCTCCTGCCGCAATTCCGATGTGTTATACAGTTCACCGTTATATGCAATGACGCAGGAACGGTTACGGTGTGTCTTTTTCATCGGCTGACTGCCGTTTTGCGGGTCTATGACCGCTAAACGGCGGTGTATCAGACAAACAGGCTTTTGAATATATATTCCGCTGTCATCAGGGCCGCGGCGCGTCAATGCTGCCGACATCTGATCGATAGCAGTATTCTCTTCCTCGAATTTTCTGCTCCTGTCATACCATCCTGCTATTCCGCAGATAACAACCACCTCATTATGCAATATTATCTTATAGTATTTTGTATACTACAGTATATTTCAGAATTCTTGAAGTGATACCTTTACAGAATCTTCAACGAAATAATTCACGCTTTTTTCTGTTTCGTAAGATGCCCCGCTCATTTTCGCTTCTGCTGTGCATGGACAGTACGAACAACGCCGACATCACGACCAGCGCTATTCCTCCCGCTGCCGTCGTAGATGTCAGCTCGGCATTTCTGCCGTCTGACATCACAAATACTCCCGCTATCGGACGATATACCATACATACAGCATAAGTGAAGCCTGACGATATAACGGCATTGAGCAGCCGGAATAGCAGAAACTTTGCTTTATTGATTTTCAGTTCACCTAAAACAGAGAATATCTGGGTATGCACACATAAACCGCCAAAGCCCGCAGCAAACGAAAGCATCCACAGTGCGCCGCCGCTGCAGATTTTCTGACACGCTGTTGTAACCTCCATCAGACTATATACCAGAGCACCCGAAAATACAGCATCTATTCCAGCAAATCCGGCAGCAGAAGTGATGAGCCGATTGATTCTCGTCTGCTCCAAGGCTTCAAGAAACAAGGAAAAAACTGCTACCAATGCCGTAAGCTGCAAAACGGAAACGGCAGAATCCGAACAGGAAAGAATAAACGCGTCCAACAGGCTATTATGCTGACTATTGCGCTGCCCATCCTTCGGTCTTTGAGAGGATGCCTCCGCATGATGACAAAGCCGTGCGGTGATGATACCTATGAGCAATGATGAAAATAGCTGTGATGTATACAGTATCACACCGCTGGTTATATTGCCGAGCGACATAGCACCCAGAGCGGTGATCATATAGGCAGGTCCCGAACAAACGCAAAAGAGCATCATGCGTTCTGCCTGATGCTGCGTGATCTGTCCCGCTGAATACAGCAGCTTTACACACTTTGCTCCGACCGGATACCCTCCTGTCACACTCAGCAGAATGGCTGCGGCAGACTGCTCCGGAAGTCGGAACAAATGGACAGTTATCGGGGCGAATAATCTGCCCAGAAGCTCCGATGCGCCGCTTCGTATCATAAAGGATGACAGTACCATAAACGGAAACAGCGAAGGTATCAGAAGTGACGCTGTGTATTGCAGACCCCTCATAACAGCGTCCGAAGCCGCCTTTGGAACTGATAGCAATATGGCAAGCCCCGCTGCCGAAAACAACAGCGGTATTATTTGTTTGATCCGCATTTTTATTACACAGCTCATAACATCACCCGACAAATTATATGCAGCGGGTGATTTTTATATTTACGTGTGCATAACATAGACAAGAGTGATTGTTGAGGTGATGTGAGATGACAAAAAAGAAGCAGCACCGGAAAGAGGATTTTATCCCCCCTTATTTAGCTGCCTTCGGTGCACTGCATCTGGAGATCAGCGGCAACAGAGAGGTTATTTTAGAGGGCGGTAGAGGTATTGTGGAATATAATGATGATTCCGTGAAGGTCAATACGGGCAAAATGATCGTCGGCTTCGGCGGCAGAGGACTGACTATAAAAAGCATGACCGACAGCAGCATCGTTATTCAGGGATTTATTACTTCGATAGAATTCATTATGTGAGGTATGTCATGTTTAATGCATTATTCAGATGGATCATTGGCTATTTCAATTTCACGGCAGAAGGGAAATTTCCCGAACGCTTTATCAATATTGCCGCCCGCAGAGGAATCTCCATATGGAATATGAAAGGACAAGATCATAAAATATCCGCAACTGCCAAACTGAATAACCTTAACGAAATTAAAATGGCAGCGGAACATTCGCAGACAGCTCTACATATTGAAAGCGGACACGGTCTGCGCTGTTTCCTGATCAACAATAAAAACCGCGCAGGACTGCTCGTCGGTTTGCTACTGACAATTGTCCTGTGTAAAACTCTTTCCGGCTATGTCTGGAGTATGTCTTTCCGGCTTCCGGCAAGCATCAATGAATATGAAATGCGCGCAGAGCTGCGTGAATCAGGACTCTATGAGGGTGCTGCTATCAGTTCTCTGGATCTGAAATCCATACGTGATCAGATTTTCGTAAACGATAACAGAGTCGGACAAATCTTTATCAATCTCACCGGATGCAGAGCAGACATCAACGTCAGCGAAAGATTTCGTAACGATACAGAATTACGCGAAAATGCCGTCAGCAATATAAAGTCATCTGCTGACGGCACGATCACTAAAATGGAGGTGGCAAATGGTACTGCGGCTGTAAGCATTGGTGAGGGCATTACAAAGGGTCAGCTTCTGGTAAGCGGTACAATGGAATACACCAACGGTACAACCAAATTAGTCGACAGCAATGCACATATCTATGCCCGAACCGCAAGAAGCGTCACAATTTTTCTGCCGTCATCGCTACACGCAGTCCTCCAAAGCGATACTTCGGAGGAAAAACGGTCACTGTCTGTTTTTGGTGTCAGACTGCCACTTTCATTTGCTTCTCCCCAGACAGAAAACTGCTGTATTACAGAAAAATCCGAACAAATGCAGGTGTTCGGAGTCGCCATACCAATTTTCTACACTGCCGAGCAATGGCAACATTATTACAATAAAACCGAATCCCTGAATCCGCAGCGCGCACAGAAGATTCTCAAAAATGTTGCACAGTTCAATGAACTGTTTCTTCTTTACAGTGCCGAAAGAGGAAGGATCCTGCGTAAGGAGTATCAGTTCAGCGAAACGGGTGACGGATTGGCTCTGACGGCACTCTATGAAATCGAGGAGGACGTTGCCCAAAAGTCCTATGTTGAAGTAAAGGCGGAAATGCCGACCGAACCGACTGAAAATACTCCATAGAACCGATACTATGGCAGCTTATCGGGGTCAAAGTCCGGAACATAATCCTTCTTGGCTGAGGAAAGCTCCTGAACAAAGCCGTCCAGTCCGGCTTCATACAGATAATCCAGCACCTTGTTGTATTCGCGGGCAGTAATTTTCCGGTTAATGTCCGGATAATCCGCTGCCTTGCCCAGCGGAACATACTGCCCCATCAGGCTCACGGGAATGCTCCCGCCGAATTCTTCTGCAATTTTTGTAAGAACCTCTATAGAATTTCTGGTATGCTGCGGAAGAATCAGATGCCGGATCAGCGTTCCGCGCTGCATGATGCCGTTTTCATCATAGACAGGTACTCCGGTCTGTCTTACCATTTCCCTGACTGCTGCAATCGTATTTTCGTAGTAATCCGCTGCATGAGAATACTTTGCAGAAAGCTCCGGGGATACATATTTGATATCCGGCAGGTAGATATCGATGATTCCCTCTAAACGCCGTATCGTTTCGGCTTTTTCGTACCCTCC
Source organism: uncultured Ruminococcus sp. (assembly GCA_902773325.1). Classification (GTDB taxonomy): domain Bacteria; phylum Bacillota; class Clostridia; order Oscillospirales; family Acutalibacteraceae; genus UBA1213. Next base: position 23,530 of record CACYDW010000068.1, on the reverse strand, counting down.
GGTATTATAAACCACAGGAACAGAGGGCTTATAAATATTCAGAGCTTCTATGATACTCTCCACATAAGGAGTCGGGCTGACAAGATTGATGTTATGTACACCTTCATTCTCAAGCAGCCTGAAATAATCGGCAAGCTGTCTGACGCTGACGGATTTTCCGCAGCCGCCGGTACTGATCTTGCTGTTCTGGCAAAATACACAGGACAACACACAATGCGAAAAGAAAATCGTTCCCGAACCTTTTGTGCCGCTGATGCACGGCTCCTCCCAATAATGCGGGGCAACTCTTGCGATTTTAGGCAATATTCCCGCCCCGCAAAATCCCCTGCCGCTGAGTGCTTCTCTTGGCGCACAGCAATTGCGGGGACATAAAGAACAGATATACTCGCTCATATAAATACTCCTATACAAAAGGAACGCCGTGAATCACAGCGTTCCTTTTGTGAAAAATCTATAAATGCAATTTTGAGAAAGCGGAAATTATTTGCCGTAATAAGCAGCAAGGAACATTTCCTTGATCTCACTGAGCAGCGGATATCTCGGGTTCGCACCGGTGCACTGGTCATCAAATGCCTTTTCGACCATGTCATCAAGGGTTTCGAGGAAGTACTTCTCATCTACACCGTAATCGGCAATAGTCTTTTTGATACCGACCCTTGCTTTAAGCTCTTCGATCTTTTTAATGAAGACCTCAAAGGTTTCCTGATTGTCCTTGCCGACAAAGCCGAGGAAACGTGCACACTCGCAATATCTCTCAAGCGTATGCGGATAGGGATACTGTGAGAAGGTACCCATCTTGGGCGGTACAGGATCAGCATTGAATCTCATCACATAGGTAATGAGCAGCGCATTGGCAACACCGTGAGGAATATGGTGGAATGCACCTAACTTATGTGCCATAGAGTGGCAGACACCGAGGAAGGCATTGGCAAATGCCATACCTGCCATGGTAGAAGCGGTAGCCATTTTCTCTCTTGCGATAGGATCGTTTGCGCCGTTCTCATAAGCGGAGGGCAGGTAATCAAAGATATTTTTCATTGCCTGCAGTGCAAGACCGTCTGTATACTCGGTAGCCATGATTGAAGCGTATGCTTCCAGTGCATGGGTAAGTGCATCAATACCGGAAGCACTGGTAAGACCCTTGGGCTGGTTCATCATGTTGTCTGCATCAATGATCGCCATATCCGGCAGAAGCTCATAGTCTGCAAGGGGATACTTCACATTGGTAGTTTCGTCCGTAATAACCGCGAAAGGCGTAACCTCAGAACCGGTACCTGATGAGGTCGGGATCGCTACGAAATATGCCTTCTCGCCCATTGTGGGGAAGGTATAAATTCTCTTGCGGATATCCATGAAGTCTGCCTCCGGGTGCTCATAAAGAACCCACATGATCTTGCCGGCATCCATGGCGGAACCGCCGCCGAGTGCAATAATAACATCAGGCTCGAAAAGCTTCATTGCCTGTGCACCCTCTTTGGCAGATGCCAGCGTAGGATCGGGCTGTACATCATAGAAGCAGGTGTGCTGAATGTTCATCTCATCCAGCTTATCCTCGATCGGCTTTACATAGCCGTTCTTATAGAGGAAGGAGTCTGTTACGATAAATGCCTTCTTCTTGTGCATAACTGTGCCAAGCTCATCAAGAGCAACGGGCATACAGCCTTTCTTGAAATATATCTTTTCGGGTGCTCTGAACCAAAGCATATTCTCTCTCCTCTCGGCAACATTTTTGATATTGATCAGATTGAGCACGGTAACGTTTTCCGAAATAGAGTTGCCGCCCCATGAGCCACAGCCGAGGGTGAGTGACGGATTGAGCTTGAAGTTATAGAGGTCACCGATACCGCCCTGTGAAGAAGGTGTATTGATCAGAATTCTGCCTGTCTTCATAGCGTTATAGTGCTTTTCGATCTTTTCCTTCTGTGCAGGATGAATATAGAGTGAGGAGGTATGACCATAGCCGCCGTCCGCAACAAGCTGAGCAGCCTTTGCAAGAGCCTCATCGAAGGTTTCTGCCTTATACATAGCCAGTACGGGAGAAAGCTTCTCGTGAGCAAATTCTTCGCTGATATCTACGGATTCTACCTCACCGATCAGGATCTTTGTGCTTTCAGGTACTTCTACACCTGCCAGTGCAGCAATCGTATGTGCCTTCTGACCAACGATCTTAGCGTTGAGTGCGCCATTGATAATGATCGTTTTTCTGACCTTATCCAGTTCTTCGCCCTGAAGGAAATAGCAGCCTCTTGCAGCAAATTCCTTCTTGACCTCATCATAGATATCTGCTAAAACGGTTACACTCTGCTCAGATGCACAGATCATACCGTTATCGAAGGTCTTTGAGTGAATAATGGAGTTGACGGCAACCTTGATATCCGCAGTACTGTCAATAATAACGGGGGTATTGCCTGCGCCGACACCGAGTGCGGGCTTGCCTGATGAATAAGCAGCCTTTACCATACCGGGACCGCCTGTTGCGAGAATCGTGTCTACCGATCTCATAAGCTCATTTGTCAGTTCCAGTGAAGGAATATCGATCCATGCAATAATATTTTCGGGTGCGCCTGCGGCAACGGCAGCCTCCAATACGATCTTAGCAGCAGCAATTGTGGACTTCTTGGCACGGGGATGAGGGCTGATGATAATTCCGTTTCTGGTTTTCAGGCAGCTCAGGCACTTGAAGATGGCAGTAGAAGTGGGGTTGGTGGTAGGAATGACCGCACCGATCACGCCGAGAGGTTCAGCAATCTTTTTCAGTCCGAAAGCAGGATCATAGTCGATCACACCACAGGTTTTGGTATCCTTGAACTTATTGTAGATATACTCAGCGGCAAAATGGTTCTTGATGACCTTGTCCTCTACAACACCCATGCCGGTTTCTTCATAAGCCATTTTTGCAAGCGGAATTCTTGCCTGATTGGCAGCGATCGCAGCAGCCTTGAAAATCTGATCCACCTGCTCCTGTGTATAGGTAGCGAAAACCTTCTGGGCTTCTTTAACCTGAGCAAGCTTCTTACCGAAGCTATCGAGATCCTGTACAAGAAACTCTGCATTTGCCTGAACTTCGACTTCATTTGCTTTGTTAGCCATAGTTCTGTCCTCCGTTTTCAAATTTCTCAAATTGCAGTTATACTTTTTAGTACAATCCTATTATAATAGATTGTTAAAAATATGTCAATATCATAATTGACTATTATACGTTTGTTTTACGCTATTTTTTTACGCAATTACACAAGACATGATACACGTTATAGTCAACGGCGAATATTGGTGCTCTGCCCCAACCCCCGCAAGGGCTATTCGCCATTGACCTCGGCAAAGGTGCACGGCACCCCTGCACCCCAAATATTATAAAAGGAATTTGTAATGTCGTTTACCATAGAAGTATGATATACAGCAAGGAAACAGGTCAGCGGGATTCGCGGGTTCAGACCTTCCGGTCGGATGCCTGCAATGCAGCGATTGCCTTTGCAGCATCCTCCGCCTTGAATACGCCTGTCCCTGATACGCAGATATCCACACCTGCCGCAGCCGCAGCACCAACCGTTTTCTCCGATATGCCGCCGTCAACCTCCACCAGTACGTCCAGTCCTCTTCGGGCACATTCCGCCTTGATCGCAGTGACCTTCGGCATCATATCCGCCATAAAGGACTGTCCGCCGAATCCCGGCTCAACTGTCATTACCAGAACCATATACACCTTGTCAAGATACGGGAAGATATCGGAAGCCGGTGTGGCGGGCTTGATCACGATACCCGGCTTAACACCTCTTGAGCGAATCTTGTCAATCGTAGCAAGCGGATCTGACATGGCTTCAATGTGAAACGTAATGATATCCGCGCCGGCATCGGCAAAGGCATCTATATAATCCAGCGGATAGTCGATCATAAGATGAACGTCAAACGGAAGTGCGGTAAAGGGTCTTACTGCGGCAACAATTGCAGGCCCGATTGTCAGATTGGGAACAAAGTGACCATCCATAACATCAAGATGTATGAGATCTGCTCCTGCTTTGTCAATTCTGATGATCTCATCCCCCATTCTTGCAAAATTACAGGAGAGAAGTGATGGCGCGACTTTCATGGAATCATTCCTTTTTATTTTATTATCAATGACACACCCAGTGCTGCTGATGCCCAGAATGCAAGATAAATCAGTATTTCAACACAGCCCAGCTTTTCAAAGCCGGATACAAAACAAATCACCGTGAATATCCCCAGTCCCAGAAAAACGGCGATGGACTGAATGATCTTCGTAAAGCTGACATTTGTCCGCATTCTGATACAGCCCGACACAGCCCTTGCAAATGCCGACAGCTTGCCGCCGGTCACAAGGTAGGCTCGGGTACTTTCATCGGCTGAGGACATGACCTCGTGGCAGATATTGCCAAGTCCTGTGGGAAGGACGGTAACACAGCGATGATAAAGGTAAAACTTCTCGGCAACGGCTTCCTTTGTGATATTAGGGTCAACAGTCCTGATGATAAAGCTGACACCGTTATCCTCCAGTGTGCGCAGCTCGTGAACAATATCGGCCCGCGGTGTATATTTCAGGATCAGCATAGCGATCAGTTCACCGCTGACGGAAATATATGCGATATCAAAACCGTTTTTACGGTGGCGTTCCTCCAGTGCGGGTTCGGGCGGAGTGATATTATGTGCTGCAAGCAATTCTCTGTTGCCGATCAGCACTCTGCTGCCCTTTACCCAGCCTACAAGTCCTCTGCCGTCCTCATAAATTACGCTTTCGACCTTGGGAAGCTTGTCCCTGTTGAAGTGTATCATATCCTCAAATACATCTGTCAGCGTTCCGTTTACCGCATACATAATTGCAGCACAAGCGGACAGCGCATCATCAAGCTTGGTCTGCTTGAAGGTTTTCATGCCATTAAAGGTCACCGAACCCTTTGGATAAAGCTGGGAGGAATCGATCATAACAGCATTGGTATCACAGAACTGTCTGACGGTTTCGTAGCAGGTAATCATTGCGCCCCTGCGTATCACCTGCTCGCAGAGCCGGAACATCGGCAGATTCACGGCAAGCAGACACACCACCGGTGCACCCACACAGGCTGTGAGTGCCCATGCTGATGCAGCACCGGGAATATCCTTCGTGATCACACCGTATACAATTCCGCAAAGCAGCGAAAACACAGCTATGTATGGGGAAATCCTGACAGCTAACTCCTCACTCGGGTCGGGCGTATAGGACAGATGCAGAAAATTGGTAACAAAGCCTGTACGCTTCGTATATCCGATAATGTTTTTTTTGGAGGGAAGGTCGGCTACCATTTTTTCAGCATTCTGAATATCCGTATAGATCTTTCCCACGTGCTTCTGACCGGTCTTAGTCAGATATCGGAAATTACTGTTGGTGCGCAGCATAATAAGCACCTTGCCAAGGCTGTTGAGGAACAGTGCAAAAGTGACGAGCGGTACGTAAATATACATCGTGCCGTCAATAAACCTATCGGGGGTGAACACCGATGTGATCGACTGAACCCCGCAGGCAAGTGATGCCACGGCAAATGCTGTATCCGAATTACCCTTGAAGCGGATCAGCGGCATCAGTCCGTTGACGATCGTCCTTCTGGAAATAACGACAGATGCCGTAAAGAGCGCAAAACAAATCAGGGCATACACAAGCCAGCCGTTATGAATGGTTTCCCGGAACAGAGGTGTTGCCTGTGATACGATAGCAAGTATTACTGAAAAAGCTGCTGAAATCAACAGGAGAATCGTACGGAAGGAGATGGAACTGAGGCTCGCGGTAAGCTCACTCCTGATCGTTGCTGCGTCCTCTTCGTCACTATAATCATCGATCTGGAGCAGGTCACTGATTTCTTCTGCTACATTATCGTCGGGATCAAATTCCTCGTCCGTGCCGAAGAAAAAGGCAATACGCGCTTTGAGCGGCTTTTTGTTCTTTTTGACATTCGGTGTTTTGCCGGATTTTTTTGAAACAGCTTTTTTTGCCACAGGCTTCTTTTTTGAATCCGTCTTTTTTTGGGGAGGTTCAGCCTTTGACGCTTCTGCCGCTTTTTTAGGTTTGGTGTTATCAGAAACAGGAGCAGTATCAGACTGCGCCGAAACGTCTTTTACAGGCGGGTTAATAGTAACGGAATGCTGTGTACCCGGGAAGCGGATCACCGGTCGGGGTGCGGGTGCAGAAAGCTCACTTTTTTTGGATATATCCGTTTGTTTCGGCAATGCTCCGGGAGCAGCATGAGAATTCTTTTCGGATGCTGCGGGCTTATCGGAAGATGCAGCTTTCTGAGTTACTGCTTTTGCCCCTGATGGCTTGCTTTCCCCGGCATGAGACTGCTCTATCGGCTTTTGGAGGGATTTTTTATAAAGTCTGATGGCATTATATTCTCCGCGAACACTCTCGGTAAACTTGCCTGCCATCACAACAAACGGCGTCAGGTCGCTTGCATGATAAGTGAGTCCGGGATAGCGCCCTTCCGTAAAGTTTTTCCCCTCCGAATCGACCGGTTCATGTGCTGCTTTCGGTGTCGGTTCGGGTACGGCAGGTGCTGATTTTGCTGTCGATCCGGGTACGGCAGGTGCTGCTTTCACTGTCGGTTCAGGTGCGGCAGGTGCTGCTTTCGCTGTCGGTTCAGGTGCGGCAGGCACTGCTTTCACTGTCGGTTCAGGTGCGGCAGGTGCTGCTTTCGCTGTCGGTTCGGATTCTGCACGCTCCGGAGCAACAGAACCTCCACCCCGATCTTTCGCTGAAGCCGGATTTTTCTTATCCGCGGTGCTTTTTTTGCTTATAAAGGACTTATCAGAAAAAATATCAAATGCAGGCAGTTCATGAACCTTTCGTACAGGCTGTTGTGTCGGCTTATCCGATACACCGTTACTCTGCGCTTCAAAAGGCATGATAAAGGGTACGGTTTTTGTTACAGGAACACTCCCGGCATCAGAAGCTTCTGAACCGGATACCGCGTTCTTTCCCGGAACAGTCTGTTTTATACGTTCATTAGAGGAATCCGGAGAAGCGTTGTGTATGGCACTAAGAATGTCCGATGCACTGATACTTTTCGTGCTGTTGATGGGAGGTTCTTCGGACTTTTCCTCCTGCGGCGGCTTTTCCGACTGATAGATCACACCGGAATTGGCTATCCGCTCCTCCGTCACAGGCTGAACCTCTGTAGAAACAGCTTCCGGTGCAGGACTTTGCTCCTGTACAGCGGGCTTTGAAGCTGTGGATACTGCTTGTACATTGAGTACGGATTCATGCGCTGCCACTTGTTCCACAGTTTCGGTGTCATGCGTTGGTACTTGTACAGTGATTTCGGGTTCATACACGTTTTCCCGGAAGGAGTTTTGCTTCTCTGACGGCTGCACATCGGAGGAAGCCGTATGTGTTACACCCGACAAAACGGTCTTATGATTCTTCTGTTCATCAGACTGTTGGCTTATTACCGGAAAGGGTGTTTTTGGGGGCATTGATTTCGGTCCCGGTGCGCTTTTATAGCGGTTTTTGCTCTGCTCTGATACGATTCTGCCGTCAGACGATGCAAACTGAGATACGGGTGTTTCTGTGGTCGGCTGCGGCTTTGCCGGACTATCGGCAGAATAGATCGTCTGATCCTGCATTGCTTCATCGCCAAAAGCTGTATGCTTGCTGCGGGCAAAAACAGAGGTCAACGACAATACATCTTCGGTTTCATCGGTTTCATCGGTGTCATATTCGTCATCAGGCTCTACATCATCCGGCTGCTTCAAAGCGGAAACGACAGACTGAAATCCCGACTTGAACCGATTCAGAAATCCTTTGGAAGGCTGTGCGGAATCCGCGGATTTTTCGGAGCTGTCATACGCAGTCGTTTCGGATATTTCCGGAACATCCTGTTCCTGATCGGCAAAAAAGCTGTCATCCATATCTTCTGTAGATCGTTCGGTGTTTTCAGCCGTCTTTTCAGTCTGATCGCGGGAGGGGGTATCAGAATATGGTTTTTCTTTGGATTCCGACATGATTATCCTCCGTTCACTGCATTGATATGTAATCTCTGGCGGGTAAATTCATACATGAGAATGCCTGCCGCTACGGACGCATTCAGAGAGTTGATCTTCCCGCACATCGGCAATGAAAGTATAACATCGCACTTCTCTCTCACAAGTCTGCTGATGCCATTCCCCTCAGAGCCGATCACAAGTGCACATGCACCTGTCAGCTTGTTTTCGGCATACGTCGAGCCGTTCATATCCGCGCCGTAGATCCAACAACCGCGTTCCTTCAGTTCATCAAGCAGTACGGCTATATTGGTCACGCGCGCAACAGGCATATATTCGTATGCACCGGCAGATGCTTTTCCGACTGCATAGCTCAGCCCTGCACTGCGGCGTTTAGGAATAATAATACCATGAGCACCTGCACATTCGGCAGTTCTGATAATCGCGCCGAGATTGTGGGAGTCCTCAATCTCATCAAGTACGACGATGAACGGCGGCTCTTTCTTTTCTGCTGCAAGTGAAAAAATATCATCGACAGTCGCATATTCCTTTACGGCTGCAAGCGCGGCGATCCCCTGATGCACTGCCCCACCGCACAAATAATCCAGTTTTTTTCTGTCTACCTCTTTGATCGGTATTTTCATAGCCTTTGCTTTTGCAACGATGACCTTGACAGAGCCGTTCAGCTCTCCTTTGGCAATCAACAGGCTGTCTATGGCACGTCCTGACCGTAAAGCTTCGGAAACCGGGTTTCTACCTGCTATTACATCATTATTCTTCTCATTATTTTCGTTCAAGTTCTTCACCTTAATCAATTCATGTTATACTAACAGCAAATAGTCTGAATGATGTTCAGTCCTCTTGATTTAGTACTTTAGTCGGTTAAGCATTTAACCTCTTGTATTATAACATATTGAGGTGTCGATTAAAAGTATTATGAGCAAAAAAAATATCTTTTTCTATGACACAAAAAACACAGACCCAAACGGATCTGTGTTTTTTAATTATGAAGCAATTGCCTGTGCCCTTGCTTCGGCTTTTTTCTTTTTATGAACCAGAAAGAGCATGACAGCCACTGCCGCAGCCAACACCAGAATAATGATGCCGTAAGTAATCAGTCCCCCTGTATGCGGAACAGGAGTATCCTCCTCTGCAACCTGTGCAAAGAAGATCCACTTGAAAGTAGTCTGACCGCTTATATACTCACTGCCGGTTTTTTCACGCTCAACGACCGTACCTTCTGCGGTAACGACCTTTCTGCCGTTATCAATGTGACCTCCGGCAGTCGAGCCGTCCCAGGTAATGCTGCAAACCAGCACTCTGCTCTGACCCGGTGCATATTTTCCAAGACTTGCCGCTTCCAAAGTGATATTGGGAGTGCCTTCACCCGTCACTTTTCCGTCATAAATGGTCTTTCCGTCAAGTGTGATATGACAAGTACATTCTTTCTCAAGGTCAATCGAACCAATGTTGGTCAAAGGCTCAGTTCGAAAGCTGATTTCATAAGACTTATCCTGACGCATATTCATGATCTGCACTTTTTTTGTGTAGGTCACGCCTTCACGCATGCCCTCGACCTGAAAGAAATATTCTCCCAGTTCGTTGACGGATTGTCCCTCATCATCAAGAACAACCAACTTTTCGGGAAGTCCGGCAACAGAGCCATCGGGCAATTCCACTACCGCATCAGCAGGAACTGACAGGCACAAAAGCAAAACTGCCGCAAAAATGAAGGACATGATTTTATTGAATCGCTTTTTCACACGGCAGCTCTCCTTCTTTGAAATTTTAATGTATGCCGCCGCATTGCTGCGGCGGCATAACATTTGTAAACAGACACTATTCAAAGGAAACTAAAATTATGAACGAAGAGTCCATGTGACTGTACCGGGTACTACATCACCGGATGCATTCTGGGTTGATGCGGTAGCTGCAACTCTATAATTATCTGAGGCATCGATACATTCTGCCTTGTAAGCAGCAGCAGGATCATTACCTTCAACTTCCTGAGCAGACTTAGACTTGATTGTGAGATCATAATCGAAGCTTACAAAAGCCTCTTTCTTTGTATCTGCCGACAGTGTTGCGGAAAGAATAAAATCGGAAGAATTTCTGCCAGCTGCAAGAATCTGATTGTAGCCATACTCTGTTGCGCTGAGCTGCGTCCATGTGTCACCAGTTGCGCCGATATTTGCGCGTTCAATGATAATCTTGATAACATCGTCTGTTGTAGTATCATCGCCATCTGTATCAACAGAAGCTTCAATATTATTGCTAACAATAGCATAAGTGAAATCACTGTCATTGTATGTAACAGCATCACCAAAAACAACAAACTTGTATGCTACTCCGGTTACATCGCCGGTTGTACTGTCTCTTGTAACTGTAACCTCATCTACACCATAGAACTTACCGTCATCTGCTTTGTAATAAGCAACATAATCCTTTTCTGGATCACCGGTTTCTGCTCTATGATATACATAGACACCAGCGCCGTTGGCTGTTGTTGCGCTCGTATGAACGAGACGTCCGCCAGACTGAAGAGCAGTTACTTCTGCAGCAGTCAACTCTTTATACGTTTTGGTTGAAGCTGATGCGGAACCGGGAACCGCAGTTGATGCGACAAGTTCCTTCTTTACAACAGAAATCTTGCTGGAAAGAGCAACGCTTACGATAGAATTAACGTTACCGGTGTTAACAACGCCTGCTTCCTTAGTGATCTTCTCGCCGGGTGTCCAAGGATCATCGGGCGGAGGGGGTGTAAAGTCCTCGGTGATTACTACATTGTAGGTATTCTCAGCACTGAGCTTATTAACTACTTCATCTGCTGATGTAAACCATGCAAACGATGAACCAGCAACGATCAGTGCAGCAAGAATACATGACGCACCGAGCACGCGTCTTCTCTGCTTTGATTTGCTTGCCATAATTCATTTCTCCTTTATATATATTTGGTTCAAGGAAATATTCCCATATAATGGGCCAACATCGCCGTATCGCTACGGTTTGCCCGACAAACATCAATCCGTTAACGCTGTCTGTCGGTTCACAGAAACTGAGCTTATATCACTGGGCTTCTGTTTTTACGGAAACACCATCGATTTTTACTTCTTCGGTATCATCTGAACGATCATCCTGCTCTTTGTCATCACCGTTGTCGTCATCGTCATCGTCCTCACCGTCATCATTCTCCATCAAGAAATATTTTTTCAGCAAATGGAGGAATACAGCGATCATAACCAACACCGGTACAATATAGTACCACCCTAGCTGGCAGAACCTGACAACATAACCGAATCCGGGAAGCTTAAACCTTACCACGCCAATAATACGGCTGCCCTCAATGAGGAATCCGTCCTCTGTGTTATTGGAGTCACCCTTTGTCCGGAAACAGGTAATACCCGAACCCATATAATTTTCGATTTTCTCGGAAACTCTATGCGTAAGGTAAGCATCGCTGTCCTTGGATGGGTTAAAGGTAATTACATCATTGACTTCTATCGTTTCAGGATCCACGATCTGCACAAAGATCATATCTCCGGTATTATATGACGGAGCCATTGATCCGGTCAGTACAGTGTAATATCTGTATCCGAAAATCGACTTGTCCGGTGAGACATTAAAGGCAAAGAGTAAAGCAGCAATTATGATGCCGGCAGACAAAAGATAAATAAACACAGTAAACAAGATACTCATGACCTTTGCACCGGTCGATTCAGCTCTTTTTTCTTCGGTCAGTATATCAGATGAGTCCTCCTCAGAAAGGGCTGCTTCGCTGCCTTCTGCATTTTCCTCTGCCGTATCCTTTGCATCTTCATCCAAAGCTATAAATATCACACCCCTTCACCCAAAGCTATCAGCGCAAAGCATCTGACAAGCAAAGAGCCCGGATCATGCGGCTCATTTGTTTCAAAACACTCAAGACAGCTTTTCTTTCTTTGCAGCTCTGTCCGGAATCAAAAACCCGTAAACAAAGCTACGATCGACTGGAACCAAAATGCAATCTTACAGATTTGTAAAAGCAAAACTAAACACCTCACGCCCCGCCGTGTCATCACATTCATAAAAATGCAAGAACAAACCCGCGAACGCATCCAGCTTCCTTTTGCCTCACATCCATAATCTTGTATATATTATAACTCTTTTTCTGGGAAATGTAAAGTTATTCTTTATAATTCCTCTATTTGTAACAAAATCAGTGCAGTATTTATTCAATAATACTGCAATATTCACAAAAGGGTCAGTAATTTCTTGATTTTAAGACCTGATTTCTTATATATCTTAGCGTTTCAGCCTCGCCATCGTCCTTGAGCATCAACAGCAAGCTTTCAAGCAGGGCGGCTGTATCCTCGTGAATGATATAATGATGTCTGGAATTCATATAATACTCATAGGGGTCAGAATCACGATAAAGCTTTCCGCGATAATTCTTCGATGCCGCCACTCTGTCGCAAAACATCTCTACGACATATTTCAAGGGCATTTTCATACCTGTCATAGTATGATCTCCCTCCGGACTGTAATCGATCCAGTATTCCAGATGATGCTTATTTCTTCCTTTATGATGAAGCCATGCCGCGCTATACCCTTTCGCCTCTCGTTCGGCATTGTTGGGGCTGCGTGTTCCCTGATAATACTTTACTCCCACCAGAAACTCGACAGGTGAATACTTGGAAAGATCATGCAGCAGTCCCTGACGATAGAGTCCCACCTTAAAGCACAGCGACATGACCATGCGTTTGTGGCGATTGATAGTGTGAAGATGCCCGAAATAATTCATTTGCTCCTACGCTCCTGTTTTCAGCCCGACAACCAATCAAACCGCGCCTTGCGGCTTGCTCTCCCGGGGCATCAGAGAACCCCTGCCCCCCAATTCATTATCCAAAGGCAGTTTTTACATGATTGAAAAAAATGCCTTTGATAATGTGCTTTCAGGCTCTGTTGTATTACTTGGTAATCTTTGAACACGCAATTGCAAGCGAACCGGGGCCGATATGGCAACCGATACTCAGTGAAAGCGGCGCACCCTTCAGCTTCATGCCCGGAAAGGATCTTTTGATTTCTTTCTTCCACTGGTCGATCTCGCCATCGGGCATATTGGAATATGAATAGAGCAGCTGCATTTCCTTTGCCTCTACATAATCCTTGAAACGACCGTCAAAATCCTTGTGCATCGCGTCAAGCATTGTATTTTTGGCAGAAGCGATTCCCCTGCACTTCGCATAAGCATCCAGCTTTTCCCCTTGAATCTGTAATACCGGCTTCAGGTTCATGACACTCGCTATCAGCGCCCCTGCCGCTGTGACCCTTCCGCCACGTTTGAGGTATTTCAGATCATTGACCATGATATATATACTCGACTCGAATTTTTCTTCTTCCAGTCTTGCCTTAATGTGCTCCCCGCCTATACCGATCTGCGCCATGCCAACGGCATCTAAAACAGACTGATACTGTGTAACGGATATTCTTTGGTTATTGACAACGTGTACTCTGCCGCCAAAATCCTGTGCAATAATAGAGGCAGTATTGTAAGAGCCGCTCAATCCTGATGACATCGGAATATATACCAGCTCATCATAATCAGCAAGGATTCCTTTCCAGAAGTCTATGTATTCGCTCGGAGATGGCTGGCTGGTCGAAACAGTGGTTTTCGGGTCGGCTATCAGTTTATAGAACTCCTGCTGGGTAAGGTCTACCTCTTCATAGCAGACCTTATCATTCACCCTGAAAGACATAGGCAGAAGATAAATACCGTATTTTTTCGCCTGTGCCCTTGTAAGACCGCTGTTGCTGTCTGTTGCTATAGCCGTAGTGGGCATAGTTACTCCTCCTTTATTCTGATTCTCACTATTAGTATATAGCATTTCTTACGATCAGGCAAGCCCGCAAATTGACAAAAATCCTTTATCAAAGCAATAGAATAATAGAAGAATCACTCAATCAACCGTGCCCTGCACCTCTTATTCATAGAAAAGATTCGCCATGTGGCTGTCAAAAACGTCAACATACTCCATAATGCGGTAAGGGGTTATTCCGCTGCGAAAATGCTCGCTGTTCTCCCCGCTGAAATTAAAGCGGATATAGATATAATCGTCCTCTATGAAAACCGAGTTTACAAACAAGTCAATCAACTGATGCTGCACAGAGCGCTGCTCTGCCGGCAGTCTTTTGACCTGATTGAAAAGCAGGCTGAAGCTTTCACGTGTCATGATCGGTTCGGAATCCTTATTGTATCTTCCGGTCATATATAAGAATGATTCGTTCATATTCCTGATATTCTGCCGCTCTGATGCAAGGGCTTTCAACTGTGATTCTGCATTCAACGTCTTTATATACTGATTCCATAGTCTTTCTGCAACGGATTCAATGACATCTTCGTCATCAAACAGTTTGAGAACCTCATTGAGCACATAAGCTTCGAGCCATTTTGTCCGGGAGGTTATGTTATAACATCCTGCAGCAGCACCCGAAGTGCAGCAGTAGCCGTTTTCTTCTTCTTCGAGGTTTTCAGGCGTATAGGTCGATGCTGCCATTGGTGCACCGCATTTGCCGCAATACAGCTTGCCGTCGAGCAGTGTATCGGAATAGCTCCATTGCTCCAGAATTTCTTTCTTAAACGTATAGTATTGTCTGAGGGCACGGAAATACATGGGTCTGCTGACAAGCGCCGGAGTACTCTCTGTCTTGCGGAAAAGATTTTTGTAGGAATAAGTACCTATGTATTTTTCTTCCGTCAGAATGTTTATCAGTTCGTCCATGGTAAAGGTCTTTTCATAATGCTCGCTCATCATATAAGCTTTGATCTGCTCCAGAACAAATCCGGGGTTGCCGTACTGTGCAAATTGTGAAAAAATCAAATTGACAATATAAGCCTCATTGATATTGATAACGTATTCATTAGACCTCCCCAGACGATACCCATAAGGAAGCTTGCCACCTATATGTCTTGCCCGCAGCGCCCGTTGGTACTGCCAGCTTCCGATGTTTTTTTTCATTTCCTGACAGTAAGCATTACCGACGATGTTCATCAGCTCTGCCAGCATGTTCTCCATACTCAGGGGGCTGTCACTCTGATCAAGCCGAAGAAGCCTTCTGCCGCTGCGGTAAATCAGATATTTATGATAATCTGCTGCTTGCCTGCTGCTTCCCAGCGAACTGTCATTCCACACGATCACGGCATCATACTGATCATGAACTAACGTATCCGAAGTTTCACTGTGCTGTGTGAGGAGTGATGCAAAATCTGTGTCAGCGTTATACTCCGCAATGACACAATATCCGTTTGCATCAGCAAACTCTCTTAGCTCCTGAAGCTGAGAGGGTGTCAGCAACACCTGATCAGCTCCAGGGGATAGGTAAATTACCGCGTTCAGTTTTTTCACTGTTTCATCTCCTTCCGAACCGAATAGTACTGATGCCATTATACCAGAAAGAAGCGGTGGTTTGCAATAGTTTAGTCACATAATATTATAAAAAAATCGCACCCGGAAACCGGATGCGATCGGTATGGGAACAACAGGGCTCGAACCTGTGACCCTCTGCTTGTAAGGCAGATGCTCTCCCAGCTGAGCTATGCTCCCACTCTCGCACTGAGATTTTGTATCTCTCAGCGACTTATTCATAATACACCATCAAATAAAATTTGTCAATAGTTTTTTTAAAATTTTTTAGTTTTTTCAATCACACGGGTCTGCAACACCGATACCGTACTTTCTTTTGATGCGCTCCAGCTTCGAGAGGATCGGCTCTGCACCAATATATAAGAATACGGCAGTCGATACAGCATGAACCATATCCAGCGGAAGACCGAGTGCATAACAGGACAAAAGACCTTCTGCGGTAATCGGTGAACGGGATAGAATCAGCGATGCGGGATTCATGATTCCTCCGTAAAAAAGTGCTGCACAAAAACCAAAAGCAGAAATTGTCGCTTTTGTACGAGGAATCATGCCGATGTGAAACAGTGTTCCTCCCAAAAATCCGACAAGACCCATTGCAAACATCTGCCACGGTGTCCAGACTCCCTGACCGAAAAAAATGTTGGAAGCAAGCATTGAAACCGAACCGATCAGAAAGCCTGTTTCACTGCCCAGTGCAACGGCAGATACGGTTACAAGTGCCGTTACGGGTTTCAGCTCCGGCAGCATATAGAGTACCGCCCTGCCCGCTGTACACATGGCACACAGCGCAGCAATCAGAACCAGCTCGCGGGCTTGTATACCGCGTCTCTCGAACATCATGAAAAACGGTATGACACTTTCAAGCATGATAAGCAGCGAAATAAACAGATATTTGGTATCATCAAACAAAACAACACCGGCAAATATGGTTATCGGAACAATGATCAATATCAGCACGACTGATACAGCACTGCGTATCCTGCTTTTCTGAGAGCGTACGATCGGGATTTCCTGCTGTTTTCCTCCCCATAGCAGAATGATCGATATGGATGATAAAAACATCGTCAGGTAGGCTGTCATGGGGCTTTCGGGCAGCCAATCGGCTGTAAGCGTTCTTGTTGTGATCATCACGGACAATAAAAAAACCGCCGAAAGCAGAAGAAGTGCGGCTGCCCTGATGATTTTTTTCGGATGTCCGTTTGGTGTTTTCGCCGAAAAGATATTGTTATTCGGTGATACAGACTGCTGACTGTCACCGTCAGGCGGAAAGGCTGTATCATCGTCATGCGGGGTTTCCTTTTTTTGTCCGGACTTTTCCGCATGGTCAGGCAAAATAATTTGCGGACGGATATCAAGTGTCTGCAAAAGCTCTGCTTCTGTTGCCGTACCGTTTATAATGCCCCGTGTCATGCGGTTCACAGCGGTAGTATAAATACTATTCTGCGTAAAGAAGCTGTGCGGCTCACTGTCTGAGATCACTGCCCCACGAAACAGCATTACACATCGGTCGGCATTTTCGGCACAAAACGTGAGATCATGGCTTACCAGAATGATCGTGAGTCCTTCTGATTTCAATCGGGCTAAAATCGCTGCAAGTCTTTTCCTGAATGCGGCATCAAGCCCTTTTGTCGGCTCATCAAGCAGCAGGAATTTCGGCTTTGTCAGAAGAACCTTTGCAAGTGCCGCTCTCTGCTGTTCACCGCCGGAAAGATCAAACGGGTGACGGAAGCACAAATCTTTCAGCCCGCACAGGTCAACAACCTCCTCTACTCTTTCTTTCTGTTCGGCGGCATCAAGCTTCATTCCCAAAAAAATCTCATAGAGGTCGGACTCTACCGTTGATTTTACGAACAAAGCCTGCGGATTCTGCGGCAGCATCGCAATGCCCTGCTCATAGGGTCTGTTGACTGCCGCTGTTTTTCCATTCAGTCTGATACTGCCCCTGTACGGCTTTACACCGCCTGACATCACAGATAAAAGAGTGGACTTTCCGGCACCATTGCCCCCGAGTACAGCGAGTATCTGTCCGCTGTAAACCGGCAGGTCAACGCCGCACAACACATCCGGCAGCTTTTTGTCGTATCGGAACCAGATGTTTTTCAGTTCCATGCAGGGCTTACCGGCACAATGGAGTTGCTGCCGCGTTGAAAGCGGTCGTAGGAGCCTGCCGGAGATATATTCCCTGAGCCATTCTCTGCCCTGTGCTACGGAAACAGGAGAAGCTCCCTGACCGCCTGCATACGCAAATACCCTTGAGGGCAGAGGCAACGATTCAAAAACAGGACTTTTTGTGCTATAGAGCATATTGGCAGCCTCTGACGGTCTTGTATCTGCAATGACACTGCCGTTCTCCATAACAAGCACACGGTCGCTGATGGAAAACACCTCATCCAACTGGTGTTCACTCATAATAACCGTAATCCCCAGCTCCGTATTGATTTTTCTGAGCATATTCAGCAGCTCCTCTGACGCAACCGGGTCAAGCTGGGCACAGGGTTCGTCCAGAAGTATCACAGACGGCTGCATCACTACCACCGAAGCAAGGCTTACAAGCTGCTTCTGTCCACCTGAGAGGGCAGCCACATCCTGATCGAACAGATCCTCGATACCAAAAAATGCTGCTGTTTCCGCTGTTCTCCGGCGGATAACAGCGTTGGAAAGTCCTAAGCTTTCCAACCCGAAGGCAAGCTCGTGCCACACCTTATCGGTAATGGAACGGTTATCGGGCGATTGCGTCACATAACCAATATCAGACACCTGCACGACAAGCGGCACGGAAGCAAGCGGCTGATCATTATACATGATCGTTCCGTTTGTTTTTCCGTGAGGACTGATGCAGGGCTTCAGCAAACGCAAAAGCGTTGTTTTGCCGCAGCCTGATAGTCCGCATACAGTAATAAATTCACCGCTTTCCACCGTAAGAGAGATATCATCAAGGGCGTTTCTGTCTGCATCCGGGTATTGAAAGCTTACATTCCTGAGCGTATATAGTGCCATCTGATTCCCTCCTCCGCTTCAAGCATGATCGGCATGATACACAGCAGTAAATAAAATGCATACAGAACGATCTGTACCGTTCCACCCGTTATTTCCGACACAACAGGAAAATAATAAAACTCCGCTGCCCCGCTCATCATTCCCCAGCCGACCACAGCATCACAAAGCAATATAAATCCGCATAGCACACCGTCACGCAGCGTAAAGTCAAACAGCGAAAAGGAGGTTCTGTGAGGTAGTCCATAGCCCTTGCTTTTCAATTCATCGGCGGTATCTATAGAGTTTTCGAGTACCCATTGAATCAGGCAGGAAATAATCCTCACGGTATTACGGAAACGCGTGATCAGGTTTCCGTCCGTCATATCCCGCCCGATACATTTTTGCGCTGCACGAAGCTGACGGGTATAATCCGCAATCCTCGGAATAAAGCGCAGTATCATAGAAATCAGCAGACTGAGTCTTGGTGCCGCTTTTCCGAAGAGATAGATGACCCGATCGGAGGTCATGATTCGCCGCAAACACGCACACCACAAAAGGATCGTTGAAAACATCAGTCCTGCGGCAATACCATAGAGCAGCGATTCGAGCGTAAAGGGATTGCCGCTCGGCAGATACCCTATGATCGTCATGCCGCCGTGATTGAAAAGCGGATTCATCACACCGATAAACAGGAACATCGGCAGAATGTATTTGAACACTGTGGTCAAAGCTCTTCTGCCGCCGAGGAATATCATATAAGTCAGAGCGGGAAGAAAAGAAATGATCAGACAGACCGGCTCCGAAATTGTCATGGCAAACAGCATTACCGAAAAGAAAAACAAAAACTGTACGACCGGGTGATACCTCGCAAAAGAGCCGTTCATCCTCTCACCTGCCTCCACAAAATCCCGCACCTCAATTGGTATTCCCTACATCTCTGCCCATATTACAGGTATAGTGCCAGATGATCTCATCACCATCGGACAGCTTATAATCGGAACAGCCGCAGGACGGAAACACACCGTTGACACTGTAAACCCAGCCCGAACCGCTGCCGCAGTCAAACTCATAAAGATTATATATTCCCTCGATATAAACCGTGTTGTAAACAGGGGTGAGTGTGAATTCAAACGGTATTCCCGCACTGATACACAGCCGTTTGGTAACATCGAAAACCGTTTCTCCTTCGCTGTATTCTGTATACGGTTCGGACAAAATGATACCGTCTGCCGGAACAAGCGACTGCTTGTTTTTGCTGAGTCTGTCGGTCTGACCGACAAGCACCGCGCATGAAATCGTAACTGCACAATGCAGGCTTTCAGTATCCGTACTGTCGCTTTCCGATGCAGATGGAGGTGTGGTGTCAGACTGTGATTCGGGAATTTCCTGCGGCTGAGTATCCGGCTGCTCCGGGGCTGAGGGCTGTGATACAGGCGATCCAGCCGATGATTCATACTCCATACTGACGGAGGACGCAGCTTCTGACACAGTACCGCCGCTTTGATGCGGTTCGGCAGATGAAACGGATTCCGGCATATCCTGTTGTGTGACTGCACTTTTGCTCTGTGAACTGTCCTGTGATACATCTGCGGCGGCATTTGCAGATTGCTCATAAGAAACATCCTTGCTGCTCTCATCAGATGCACAATGCACGGTACTCTCCGCAGCAGTGCTTTCTTCGGCAGTATGGCTGCTGACTGCGGGTGCAGACTGCCATACTGCTTCATCTGATTTCTGCGTCACAGGCATCACAGCAGGGTCATCCGCCAGCACAAATGCCAGCACCAGCACGACAACTATTACCGCTGCCGCAGCTATATGCCTTGGGTACTTCTTCAAAAACTGCACTTCTCATCCCTCCTCCGTACAGATCATACCTCATTTGATCATTTTAATGATCGATGTTTCTGCTTTTCTTTTTCAAAAAGGAGTTTATTATTGTTCTTTTGTACGGCGCAGTGCGAGAACTGCCGCACAGGCAGAAAGCACGGACATCATCAGAAATGCTACAGCAAAGCTGCTTTCACCTGTATTGACTGTATTATTCTCTGATGCTCCTGCTTCCGATACAGAGGATTGCTGTGTTTGATCGGCTGTGTCGGATTTTTCGGACACAGGGGCAGAAGCTTGCCCCGCAGTTTCGCTGCTATCGGGCTTACTGCTGTTGTCCGGCTCACGAGCGGCAGAAGAATAAACCTCGAGGGAGGTATCGTCCATATTGTAGAAAGCGGTCAGATGATTCTCATAGCGATACAGCGCACAAACGGCTGAATATGCCTGATAAGTTGAAATAGCGTTGGAATCACCGTTTGTAAGGTGCGCAAAGCCGTTATTATCTGCGTGATAAAAGCGCATTAAGCCGTCATAGGCATTGTGACCGTTCTTAATAAAACGTGGATCTTCATAAGGATCGATCCCGAGTGATGTAAGCGCGATCAGCACCTGTGCACAGCTTTCACTGTCATAGGAACCGTAAGAAGCAAACTGTCCATCGTCATTCTGATTGTCACTGAGGAATACGAGTGCCTTGTCAACGGCATCCTTTACGGTCTGATCGGAAGTGTAATACGGCGCAAGTGCTGTAACTGCCATAGCAGTAACATCTGCATCGGAGGTACTTTCGGGATCGATCGTCCAGCCGTTGTCTGTTTGTTGGGCAGCAAGAATAGCGGATATCAGCTTCTGTCTGATTTCGGGACTGTTTTTGAGCTGATATTTTCCGCAGTCCAGAGCAATCAGCGCATAAACAGCGCCATTGATGCCCTGTTTTGTCACATATTCTATATCGCCTAAAGGTTCTGTCAGGTCATATCCGTAAAAATCAGAAGCATCTGCCCCGAGAGCCGTCAAGGCGGCAACAACACCTGCGTTGGTCGTTGAACGTGTACTGCTGAGTTTGGAACTTCCGATGGTATCAAGGGTTTCCTTGACGCTTTTTACATAACCGTTTTTAAGTGTATCTGTAACAAGTCCGAAACGGGCAAGGGTGATCATATCCCATTCGCTGCCAAACCCCAGTACAGCGGGCACAGATGCAGCATAAGCTGTACGCAGCTCGGAAACCGTTGGAACGCTGTCGTCCGAACCGGCAGTCAGGGCTGCATAATCCGATTCAGCGCGCAAAAGGATATCATAATTGGACACCTGTGACTGCTGTTCCTCGGAAAGTGCATCATAAGCAGCTCTTGCACGTTCAATGAGAGGTTTGCCGGATGTATTGACCTCGCCGATAGCGGCAATCAGGCTCTCCGTCTGCTGAACATCGGTATCAACTTGGGCAGCAGGCTGATTGATCGTGATCTGATAGACCGATTCACTAACACCATCCGGTACATAGGACATCCACGCTTCATTGGCTACACCGATAATGATCACATCACCGTCAGACACCGGAATGCTCTCACTGAGTTTGAAATCCGTTCCTGCTTCGGCCGGAGTATAGGTATTCTTATAGGTTTTGACCCTGTATGCCAGATTGACCGCTGCGGGTGATACGGTGACGGCATCCGTATTTTCTTCAAGAGTCAGCGTATAGGAACGGTTGTCGGGAGTAAATGACGGTGTCAGTTCACCGTCACTGAACGTGATGGCAGACAGCGATGTATCTGTACCGGACCAGTCATAACCGATATCTGCGCCCCACGCACAAGAATAGATAAAACGCAGCTCATCACCGTTTTCAAGCTTACCGGAGCTGACGGTATAGGCAGAGATCATTTCATCTGTGATCCAGTTGTCAAGTGTAACCATCCAGCCGCCCATAGAGCCGCCGTCTTCTGCCGAAAGTCCGTTGATTTCTGTAATATAAGCAGATTCTGCGCCCTGCTGCGTCATGCTGTGATGATTCAATGCGTCCACCAGAACCGATATACCGTCGGAATCTGCGCCAAGCTCGACCCACTCATCAAGCAATACGCCCTCCCATGCTGCGCCATTTTCCATTGAAAGGGTATGATTCTCTACCGTGACCCTCACTTTACCGTAATTGCTTTCAGCACTGACATACATCGGTATTGCCGAAAACAGCAAAGTGCTTGCAAGGCAACAAGATAACAGCTTTCCTTTTCTTTTCATTTGTGATCTCCTCCATTGTTTTGTTCAGAGGAAGCATTTTTTGCTTCGGCTCGCTGCTGAGCCTTGCGTATTTTTCTGCGCCGCTCACGTTTAAGCCTGCTTTTTTCTCCGGAAGAAACCAAAGGCGGCTCTTTAAGCTCAGCCGCCTCCAATGCACGAGGCCATGGTCCCAACTTCTGCTTGATCATACAGACTGTTTCGGGTGAAAAATCGCTCTTTTTAGGAAGTCTGCCCAGTTCCTCAGCTTTTTGCTGCAAAAGCTTTCTGGCATAATCGGCTTTTTCGTTCTGTTCCATAGCTTTTCTCCGGCTCTTTTCAAAATAAAAAATGCTTTCCCTGTTATATTACAAAGAAAGCACAACTGATTTGACACAACAAAATCATCTGTACCGAAAAAGCGCACATCGACACAGACATATAGCAAAACGTCGCTCAAACAGCGACACCTTACCCGTATGTAAAATCGGCTGCACTTCTTCTTTGTCCAAGCTTGCACTACCTCAGCACACGGGAGTATTCCGACTTCTGACAAAGCTGTCAGTCACGGTAATGACAGTTGCTTTGGATTTTCACCAAATTCCCAATTACCTACCCGATTATCCTATATAATCCTCGAACCGTATGCCGATTATATTCTTTTACATAAATATATCAGATAATCCCATCTCTGTCAAGGCAGCGCAACGGCGCTGCACCCTTGTTCGCGTTTTCGCTCAGCACCATAGAGAACTCCCCTCTTCTATGCAGGTCGGACAGCAGGATCTGACCTATGCTTCTATACAACCGAGCTATCGCTCTGAGTATGGGAGATCACTGCTATGCCGCGCCGGAAACAACAGTGGTCTGTTGATATCGAGCGTTGGCAGCACAGAGGATACCTTTGTATTCTGCCTGATGAACCGGCATATTTTCCCGGAGTAATGATCCGGCAAAAAAATACTTATAATAAAACAAAAAAACACTTGACAAATTCCCGTTTGTCTGATACAATAATCAAGCAGTCGGAAATGCTCGTTCCGATATGCGATATTGATATGCAGGTATGGCGGAATTGGCAGACGCGCATGGTTCAGGTCCATGTGAAAGCAATTTCATGCAGGTTCAAGTCCTGTTACCTG
>CACYDW010000067.1 GCA_902773325.1 uncultured Ruminococcus sp. | reverse complement strand
CCCTCGATAGAGGTCATCAGAGCAGTTTCCTCACCGCATACAAAAGCACCTGCGCCGAGTCTGATCTCGAGATCGAAATCAAAGCCCGAACCGAGAATATTCTTACCGAGGAAGCCGTATTCCTTAGCCTGCTCGATAGCGATTCTCAGTCTTTCAACAGCGATAGGATACTCTGCTCTTACATATACAAAGCCGTGGTGTGCGCCGATGGCATAGCCGGCAATTGTCATAGCTTCAATGATACACTGGGGGTCGCCCTCGAGAATGGAACGATCCATGAATGCGCCCGGGTCGCCCTCGTCGGCATTACAAGCAACATACTTGATCTCGCCCTGTGATGCCTTTGCGAACATCCACTTTCTGCCGGTGGGGAATCCGCCGCCGCCTCTGCCGCGCAGACCGGAATCAAGGACCTCCTGAATGACTTCATCGGGAGTCATGGTGTTCAGCGCCTTGGCAAGAGCCTGATAGCCGTCCATAGCGATATATTCCTTGATGTTTTCAGGGTCGATAACACCGCAGTTACGCAGAGCGATTCTGAGCTGCTTCTTATAGAAGTTGGTTTCTGAAAGAGAGATGATCGAGCCGTCCTCGTGAACAGTTTCGGCATAGAGAAGATCCTTGACGACATTGCCCTCTTTAAGGTGCTCCTTTACAATTCTCTTGACACCCTCGGGGGTAGCCTGAGAATAGAAAGAACCTTCGGGATATACGATCATGATCGGGCCGAGTGAGCAAAGTCCGAAGCAGCCGGTGCGGACAACGAGAACCTCGTTCTCAATACCGTTCTCCTTGAGAGCTTCATCGAGTGCTGCTAAAACCTTCTTGCTGCCTGAGGAGGTACAGCCTGTACCGCCGCATACAAGAATCTGCTTGCGGTAGCCGGTTTTTTCAGCAAGCTTTTCGCCCTGCTCCTTGACGACCTTACGAACCATAACGAGTTCTTCATATTCATTCTTGATTTTATTGAGTTCTTCGAGTGTCATTATTTGCTTCCCCCTTCTTCTGCAATATACTTGTCAAGGATCTTATCGACCTCAGCGGGGGTCAGCTTTCCGTAAACCTCTTCATCGATCATCATAACGGGGGCAAGACCGCACGCACCTACACAGCGGCAGGAATCTATTGAGAACAGACCGTCTTCGGTACATTCTCCGCTCTTGATGCCGAGCTTCTTCTCGACCTCGGCAAGAACCTTATCTGCGCCCTTTACATAGCACGCAGTTCCCAGACAGACACTGATTCTGTGCTTGCCCTTGGGTGTAAGGCTGAAACGTGAATAGAAGGTTGCAACTCCATAGACCTCACTGAGTGAAATACCGAGTCCGTCTGCAACGATCTGCTGAACTTCTATCGGAAGATAGCCGTAGATCTCCTGAGCCTCATGGAGCACGGGCAGCAGAGCACCGGGCAGTTCTTTGTTTTTCTCAATAACTGCATTCAGGCGGTCAAGCTGTTCCTGTGTTCCCTTAAATGTTGCAAGGGTTTTATCTGCCATTTATATTCCTCCTAATTATAAAGATAGATTTAATTTCTTACGAAATCTATAACAATTATACTTAATAATTCAAAAAAAAACAAGGTTTTTAATCCCATATTATATAAAATTTTTGTATGGAACAACTGGATTATGAATAAAATGGATAATACCTGCCAACGATTTGTGGTAATTATGATTATTTTTAGCACATTGTTTTTGTATTATCGCACTATATTTTGATAATAATTATTATTTTATCATCATGATATACTATTTTTTTGATAATTAGTTGATTTTTTACAGCGTATTTAACAACATTTATCTTTTGTCGAAACCGATTCGACCCGTCCCGCGCAATATTTTATGCAAACCTGTTTCGTGTCTGTATACGCAGCGATGCTTCCGGCGGTGTGCCGGATCATACCGCAGCAACGACTTCCGGCAGAAGTGACATACTCCCCCACCTATAGAGGTGGGGGCTTCTCGCTCAAGTACGGCAACCCGTACAGTATCAACGAGCTATCCCCGTGTG